>NZ_JAMYPQ010000002.1:0-160000 GCF_040320455.1 Mesorhizobium sp. M0698
CCGATGTTCGGTTCCATGCGATTGCGGGCATGCGGCATATCTGCCTCCGCTCCGGTTGGCCTTAGCCAGATACCGCGAAACGATCAGATCGGCGGCAGGTTCCTTGGCCGCTTTCACCGGCGCGACCCTCACGATTCTCGCGGAGACTTTGCAGGCTGAAGGAACAGCAGAATTATGATGCGCTGCGCTGGCCACGGACCGGTATCGCAACTGACGCTGCGCCGGAGCCCTTTAAGGTCGCCTGCGGTCTGGCTGCGGGGACGTTGGAAATCGTCGACACAGCGGCCGGCGAGCGGATGCGGCTGACCATAGAACGGCACACCGATGATTTGACAGCGACGGTGATCATCGACCGGCCCAACGGGCCAGAGACGCTTCGCCTCGAAGCCGTCGCCGACAACCATCATCGGCTTGAGAGTACGGTGGCTCCGGCCGAGCCGCATGAGTTCCAGGCAAGTCTGGTGCTGACCGCGAAAGATCGCGAACAGGTGCTGCCGTTCACGATGGTCGAACCCGAAGGTCACCATCATTAGGTCGACTGGCGGATGTGCGGTTTAATGACCGATCTCGCGGCCTATGCTGGTCTGTTCCTGGCGGCCTTGCTCGCCGCCACGATCCTGCCGATGCAATCGGAAGCAGTGCTGGTCGGGCTGCTGCTTGCGGATTATTCGCCCTGGCCAATCATCGCCGTCGCGAGCGTCGGCAACGTACTTGGATCGGTGATCAACTGGCTGCTCGGGCGAGGCATCGAGCGCTTCCGGAGCCAACGGTGGTTTCCGATGAACCAAGCGCAACTGGAGCGCGCGCAAGTGTGGTATCGCCGCTACGGAAAGTGGTCGCTCCTGCTGAGTTGGCTGCCGGTTGTCGGTGATCCGCTAGCCGTCGTCGCGGGCGTCCTGCGCGAGCCTTTTCGGGTTTTCCTTTTGCTGGTCACTGCCGCCAAGGTCGGCCGTTATCTTGTTCTTGCCGCCGTGACGCTGAGCGTCATCTGACCTCGCGAAGCTTCTCCAACCTGAGCGGGTTAGGCCCGACTGGTTCGAAGGAGCCAGCCCAAGAGCCACGTCTGATACAGGCGGTCGGGAAGCCTAGCCTTTCTTGACGGCGACCTTGTCAAGGGGCCGCGCGCAGTCCTTTCGCCAGCTGCTGCGCGTCGCGGGACCGGCCAACCAAGCTAAGGCACAGCGCGCGAAGGGCTTCAGCCAACGTCGACATTGTTAAGACATTCCTGTGGCCGCGCGCCAAGCCTGCACAACGAAGCTGTGCTGGTTCCAGATCATCAGCGCTCCACTGACTGCCATGAGCGCGACCACAAGGCCGCGGAACTGTCGTCCACTCAGGCGCTCGAGCCAGCGCTTGGCCAGCAGATTGGCAAGCGCAGCGCCCAAACCCGCGGCTGCGCCGTACATGGCCGCCTGACCCCCGAGCGCGCCAAGTCCGGTGAATACCGCGATCTTGACGACATCGGTCACAAACGAGTTCACCGATTTCGTGGCGACCAACGTCTCCTTCTCCGAACCGTAGTTCAGATAGAGCGAATTCAGGACGGGTCCCACCGTGCCCATCAGCGCCGACAACAGCGCGACGATCAGGCCGGCCGGGAGGAACCACCAGCGGCGGACTCGGTAGCTCCGCTCGCGCGCCCCGCCGCGAAATTCCCAGACTGCACTGATCAGATAGATCCCTATGAGTATCTGGAGCCATTCCGCCCGACTGTTGGCGAAGAGCCAGGAGCCCGCCGCGGCACCGGCGATGGCGCCCGGCAGATACCAACGGACCAGGCTCCAATCGATGTCGCGCCGAAAGGCCAGGGCGCGGATGGGATTGCCGATGAGCTCGGTCAAGGTGATGACCGGCGCAACTGCGGCGCTCCCTGTGATGAAAGTCACGGCGGGGATCAGCAATAGGCCTCCGCCTCCGGCCGAGAGGGTGTTCAGCGTCCAGGTGAGAAACCCCGCCAAAGCCAGGAGGCCGAGTCTAACCCAGTCCATCCGATCAGAACGAAGCGGGCCTTCGATCGTTCCGAACGCATCGGTTCGCAAAAGCCCGGCCCGCCGCTCGTGTGCGATGGAAAGGCGATCTCCGGCGGAATGCTGGTGGCAGAAAGACGCCCTGCCAGAGAACAATTCCCGAGGCGGCGGGAAGAAGGCCGGCGATCGCTCCGAGCCGGCCGAACTCCGCCGTTGGACGGGCCACCAATCTAGCTCTTCTTGACGGCGACCTTGTCGAGGGCTGCGCGCAGGCCTTTCGCCAGCTTCTGCACATCGTCGTTCGCCCAGAAATGCATAAAGAAGAGCCGCGGCTGCTCATCGAGCATGTGGCTATGCAGTGCGGTGATCTCGATGCCGTTGTCCTGCATGGCTTTGATAATCGGATTGACCTCCTTTGCGGTCAGCACAAAATCACCCGTGATCGCCGCCTTGCCGCCACCTGTCGATTGGAAGTTGATCGCTATTGCCGAGCCCATGGCCGCCGGCACTTCCATTCCATTTTCCTCGACCGGCTTAGCGCGCGGGATCGTGAACTGGTAGATCGCGCCATTGGCTTTACCCTTATAACCGATGGTTTGGTCGACACTGGCCGTGTCGAAGTCGATCTGCGGAGCGGCTTGCGGCTGGGCGCCGCCTCCCATCGGTGTTTTGCTCAGCGCCAATCCGGCATGAAGCGCTGTTGCGAGGCGTAACCGGGTCGCCTTGGCCGAAGACGTGCATGTAGAGTGTCATCGGCTCCGCGCGTAGCAAGTGGTTGTGCACCGCAGTGATCTCGATCCCACCTTCTTCAAGCTTCTTCATGACCGGGTTCACCTCGTCCTGCGTCAGAACGATGTCGCCCATGACCATGGCCTGTTTCCCCACGGGTTCGAACGCAATCCAGCCTCCAAGCGCAAATCCTGGTTTCAGGGCCACGCCATCGAGCGATACCTTCAGGTCCGTTCGAGGCAAGCCCACCCGGTAGACGCCATCAGGCGTCTCTGCTCCGGATTTGCCTAGCGTCTTCGCGATTGTTTGCCAATCGTGTGCCGCCGATGCCGGTTGGAGCAGCGCCGACATCGCAATCAGCATTGCTCCCGTCACGAGTTTTGCATGCATGGGATTTCTCCTTGTGATCTGCCCCCATTGCCCAATTCGTCATGCGGCTGCTGGCTTCGTGGCGGGAGGGTCGGCGCCGCGCATGATCGCGGCAATGATTACGATCGCCGGGTCGCGCTCGAGCCCATTTTTGGATCGGGCTCGCCGGCATATGGAATCCTGTCGGCCGTATCATAATCCTCATTGCACCAGCGCCCCACGACGTCGCCGACCGAAAGGTTCTTTCTCGCCCATTTTTCCAGTTCGGCAAACCGCTTCGCCACGTCGCCGTCATAGGCATCCATGCTGCCGAGACGGTAGCCGGGATATGGGCTGCTCAAATCCTCCTGCATCTTCCAGATCACGCCGCGGCCGGGGACCACAAATGCCGGGTGAATGCCGCGCGCCAGCGCAATGCCGCGCTTGCGGTATTCCGGCTTCAGATCGCCGAGACGCGCCAGGGCGAACAGCCACATCGCCAGATAGTGGAAATACTGGCCGTCGCGATCCGCCGCTTCGCCGATCCTCAGTCCGCGCCGGCGGCCGAGCATACGCTCGACATCGGCCACCAGCCGCTCGGCTTCGCCCAGCCAGCGCTCTTCGCCAGTTTCCGCATAAAGCGAGACGTAGAGCACGACCCCGAATGCATCGGTCCACAGATATCGCAAGCCGTTGGGCCAGATGCCTTCGCCGCGCATCCAGTCGAGTTTTTGCAGGACATAATCGACGTCACGCAGCATTGCACCAAGCCCCGAATCCACGGCAGACTTTGCCGATGTTCGGTTCCATGCGATTGCGGGCATGCGGCATATCTGCCTCCGCTCCGGTTGGCCTTAGCCAGATACCGCGAAACGATCTGATCGGCGGCAGGTTCCTTGGCCATCTCGGCAAGGACAGATGGGGCGGCATTCCCGGGGCGGCGTAGGCGAGATAACCAAGACTGGTCGAGTGCGATACACGCACTCGCAGCCAGGATTGTTTCAAGAAGCGATCTCATGACGACGCGCAAAGGAAGGCAAAAAGGTGACGCCGTTCAAGCAACAAGCTATCAAATTCGACTAATCCTCGGTGTCGGCAAGCCGCAAATGTGGTCAATTGCCTCCGTACATGACCTTCGGGAGCCAGACGACGATTGAGGGGAACACGATGCACAGTCCCACTCCGATCGCCTGCAGGCACAAGAAGGGGACTGCGGATCGAAAGATCGTCGCCATCGAGATCTCCGGCGGCGCAACGCTCTTCAGATAGAACAGCGAATAGCCGAAAGGCGGGCTAAGGAACGCCATCTGCATGTTGACCATGAAAATGACACCATACCACAGTGGCACGTCTTCAGGAGCCACACCGGCTAGCCCAAACGTGCCGCTGAATTCGAGTGGCTTTAGGATGGGCAGAAATATCGGTACGGTGAGAAGGAGAATGCCCACCCAGTCCAGAAACATGCCCAGGACGAACAGAATGATCATCATCAGAACAAGAACGCCGTAAGGCGCCAAGCCTGTTCCGAGTATCGATTCGGCTACGAAGTTCTGCCCACCTTTCAGGATAAAGAAACCGACGAACATGGTGGCGCCGAAGAATATCCACATGACCATCGCCGTGGCCTTGAGCGTCGCGACACAGGCCTCCCGGATCGTGTCCCAGGTCAGGCGCCGATGTGCGGCGCAGACGATGAAAGCCCCGAACGTACCGATGCCGGCGGCTTCGACCGGCGTGGCAATGCCCATGAAGATGACCCCGAGCACAAGCAGGATCAGCAGTATCGGCATGAACGTCCGGCGCAAAAGCTTGAGTTTTTGGGCGAAGTCAATGCGCTCGTTCGGCGGCAACGCCGGGCCGAGTTTGGGGTCGATGTAACAGCGCGCCGTCACGTAGGCGACATACATCCCGGACAGCAGCAGCCCGGGAAATACCGACCCGATCAAAAGCTCGCCCAGCGACTGCTGCGCCACGACGGCATAGACGATCGCCATGACGGAAGGGGGTATGAGAATGCCAAGGGTCCCGCCAGCAAGAAGCGAGCCGCAGGCGAGCTTGGCGTCGTAGTTGCGGCGCAGCATGGCCGGGAGCGCGATCATGCCCATCGTCACTTCCGTCGCCCCGACGACACCGACCATCGCGGCCAGCAGCGTGCAGGAGATCACCGTGGCCGATGCGAGCCCGCCTTTGAGTCCGCCCAGCCATTTGTAGACGACATCGAACAGCTCCTCGATGATGCCCGCCTTCTCGAGAATCGCGGCCATGAAGATGAAAAGCGGCACCGCCGAGAGCTGATAATCCGTCATGAACGGGAAGACCCGAGACGGCAGCATGTTCAGCATGGCCGAATTGCCGAACAGAAAGAGGAAAAGCACGGCAAGGCTGCCGGTGCAAAAGGCCATCGGTAATCCGAGCAGCAAAAGTACGCCCAGACCCCCGAACATCAATATGCTGAGCCACAGGATCGGAAGCTCGAGGCCCATCGCTCAGCCGATCCTTCCAAATGCAGTGGCGATGTCTCGCATCAGCCGGGATAGGCCCTGAAGCAACAGGAGCGCTGCCCCGATGGGGATCGCGAGCTTTACCGGCCAGTATTGGATGCCCCATTCGGTGAATGAGCGTTCGCCAACCGCCGTGGCATCGCTCGCAAATCGCCATCCTGTGACCAGCATGGTGCCGGTGAACAAGAAGAAGAAGGCCGAGGTGATGATGTCGCAGACAGCACGACCGCGTTCGGAGAGATGGCTGTAGACGATGTCTACCCTGACATGCGTTTCGTCACGGTAGGCATAGGCGCCTGCCAGCATGTACTGGATGCCGAACATAAGAAACATGCTTTCATGCACCCAGTTGGTCGGTGAGTTGAAAACAAAACGGGCCACCACTTCGTAGTAGTACGCCACCACTGCGAGAACCGACCAATACGCGACGAACTCGCCCGTCACGCGTACCAGCCAGTCGACCGGCTGGAACAACGCGAGCGGTTGCTTGACGGGCGTGGCTGGCACATCGACTACGAGCGGATGGTCGGCCGCGGCGCGCGCGATCTCACGGGTGCGGGTGCGCCGCACAAGACCGGGTATTAGAAGGGCGTCGCCTGCGAGAGCGAGACCAAGCAGGAGTCCGGCAATTCGGCCAATGCTGTTGGCGCGCTCGAGCCCATGGGCGGCGGCGCTCAGATTATCGCGCGCCACCGTGGCGTCTGCCTCAGCTTTCGCCAGGTGATCGGCAGCGCCTTCTTTGCTGGCTGCTACATCTGCCTTGGCACGCGGCAACAGCCTTTCGGCGTGTTCGCTCAGGGATCGCGCGAGCGACACTGCCTCACGTCCGTCGCGTACCTGGGCGCTCGTCCAAAGCACTGCAATGAACAGCGGGATAAAAATGAATCCCCACCTGCTCTTCAGATAAAACCGGTGCATGCCGAGGAAGCCTGCAGTGACCAGGAACAGGTAAGCAAGAAAGAGATTTGGACGGCCGGCATCGCGCTGTGCCCGCTCGCGATGGACAAGGAAGACCGCAACGAGCGGGAAAAGCACGAGGCTTGACCAGTATAGCCAGTGCGGCAGCACAAATGTGAGTGAGGGCATCGGCGACTGCCTCTTGCAGGAGAGTGCGCCCGCCCGGACAGGACGGGCGCGGAGAGCCTCAGAGGTCGATCGACAATCCCTGATACATGTCCGGCGTCACGTAACCGACGGTCGGGTTCTCCATCACCTCAAGCTGCAGTTTGAAGATGCGCGCCGCGTCCTTATCCTTGTTGGCCCACTCGAACCAGATTGGCACCGCGATTTCCTGGAACTTCTGGAGGTCCTCCGGTCCAAGCCGATTGATTTCAATGCCGGCATCCAGGAATTTCTGCCAGGCCTCCATGTCGGCCTTCTGGATGGCCCCGAAATGGACATTGGAATAGACTTGGATTTCGTCTTCCACGAACTTCTTGAGGTTGTCCGGGAGTTGGTTCCAGACATTCATGTTGACGGCAAAGTCCATCAGGTCGACGGGCTGGTATACGGACATCAGACCGGCTGGGCCCATGGAAATGTACTTGGTCACCTGCTGGAACCCGAGCGCCCAGTTTACCGCCGGCCCAGTGTAGTCGGCTGCATCGATCGTGCCTTTCTCCAGCGCGGAGAACACCTCGCCGCCCGGCAGCAGCGTCGTCTTGGCGCCGGCTTTTGCGAATGTCTCGGCGATCATGCCGCCAGGCACGCGCAGCTTCAGGTCTCTGAAATCCTCGATCGAGCGGATCGGTGTCTTTGAGTGGATGATGTTCGGGCCGTGATGAATGCGGTTGACGTAGTAAAGACCTTGTTTCGCATAAAGGTCGCGCGCGGCCTGCAGACCACCTTTCGAATAGAAAAAGATGTCCCATTCGTGCGGATAGCGTAGCCCCATCGTGTAAGAGGAGAGGAACGCCGCAGCGGGAAGCTTACCGGCCCAGTAAAGTGAAAACGAGTTCATCGCTTCCAGAACGCCGTTCTTCACCCCGTCGAGGAGTTCGAAGTCACCAACGATGTCCTTTGCCTTGAACGGCTGAAATTCGAGTTGGCCTCCAGTCTTTTCCTTGATGGTCCCACACCAGCTCTGGAAAGTTTCAAGTCCGACGCCAGCCGGCCACGAGGTTTGAATTTTCCAGATGATTGTGTCAGCGGCTCCTGCCCTTCGAACCCAGGGAGCGGTAACCGCCGTCGCCGTCAGCCCGGCGACAAGTCCGCTCGACTTCAGAAAGCTTCGCCTTGATTTGGAATGCGATTCTCCGTCCATTGTCTTCCTCCCTGTTCGGCAAACGATAGGCCCACCGCCGGTCTCAAAAACTGAAAACCAATGACACATCCTTTTTGAGGGATCAGAGCATGCCAGCGCCACGAACGACAGAGAAAGAAACGGCGCAGCATGCAAATAACATAGCGCGACGCAAGCATTTTCAACCACTGCGCGCCCGACCCGTAATATGCTCGTGCGGTTTCAATAAATCCACGGTTTTAGTGGGTTATCGGCTAGTCAACGCGGCGTTCCTTCGGCTTATACGAAGCTCGGTGCGGCTTCCGTCCCTGCTTCTCAAGCCGAAACATTGGCCGGGTGACTGCACTCCATGGTCCTGGTCTGCGTCCGCTGCCTGGTTCGAGTGATGCGCATCGGTAGGGCTCTCTACCCCGAGCAATCGCGTGACTGGCTATTCCCAGCAGAGAGCGAACGCGGTCACGTCATCGAGCACAAGGAGAAACGCAGCGATCTGTCGAAATGGGGGAATGACCTGCGGCAGACTTTCCGGACAATCGCCCAGGCTGCAGGCGTTGCGGAGTTGGACGTCCATCTTCTGATGAACCACTCGATCCCGGGGGTTAACGCAGGCTACATCACGCGCAACAAGCTGCTGAAGCGATCACCTGCGACAGCAACAGGAAGCAATCTCACGTTGGATGCTCGAAGCTGGGCGGTCGCGAGGGAATCAAACGAGGCTTCGCGCCTGGCCCGTCCTTCCCAGCAGGCGCCTACTTTCTGAGCTGATGAGCGGCAAGGATTAGCGGCATCAAACGTGTTCGGGGGGTCGAGTCGGTAGAGCGCTACCGCCTTTCCCCACACTCGTCGAGCTGCCAATTCAAGCTGCGTTGCTGCCGGTGAGCAGAGTCCGCTTGCCGGCGCGCCATATGAAGCACTATAGCAAGGAAAATCGTAAGCGGTGTTTCCGCGCGCCAAAACAAGATCGCCAGAGACGGGCTGTATGGGTCCGGTGACAAGTGTGCGCATGTGAAATGCCGCGACCCGGCGGGTAGAGAATTCACGTTTAGCTCTCTTCTAGTCCCGCGAATTCTGGAATAAGACATTATATTCGCCCAAATTATACTTTAACTTGAGCTCCAAATTCTTTTTGCCCGTCCCTTTATCCACGAAGGGCGCGCCCCATGGCGGCAGAGACCGGCGCGCTGAGATACTCCCATGCTGACCTCGCTCCAGTTTCGATCATGACCTGCGTGCTCATCCCAGCTTGCAATGCTGCAGGCGCTGCTTTCAAAGACTCCGGTCTCAGAGCAATTCGAACTGAATAGAAAGCTTGACCGGTCCGAGGATCAATCAGTTGGTCAGCTGAAAGAGTGCGCATATCGCCGCTCATCGCTTGCTGGTAACGTCTGCTCACAGCGCTCAGCCAAACCATCGCGTAACCGCCGTCCCCTCCTCAGCTTGTCGCAGGATGAAGGCGATCTGCACCTCCGAAAACTTCAACTCAGTGGAAAATTCCAGCTCAGAACGGTCAGAAATCCGGGATGCAGGTCACTGCCGAACAGGTAGTCCAACCGCGGGATGCGAGAGCGCCTCAAACTCTGCCTTCGTTAGGTCTTGCTCGGTCTGAAACCACCGCGCCATGAGGACTCCGAGATCTTCGGGGATCCGCAACGCCTTTGCTTGGTCCCGCCCCAACTGCGCCAGGAATGCGCACCATTGATCGTATTCGGTTTTGCCGGTGTCGCTCTTCCACTCAACATAGGCATGCTGGGCCAGAGTCTTAATTTCGTCGGTGGGGATCGGTTCGATGCCGTAACGGTATGCGCCTTGCAGGACCTGATAGCCGAATACAAGCAGAGCGCCGGCCCAGTCCAGCGCACTCCGTCTCAAACGCCGGTTGATGCTGACAGAGAATCCCTCGGTTTCAACCTCATGCCACCAATCGACCGGCATATACAAAACGTCACCTGCATTCAGTACGGCAATCTCTCCATGCAGTTGATTCAACAACGGGAACTGGTCAAAATCGGGATTATTCAAATCCACAAGCGCCCGCCTGGGCTTGTCGGCCGTCTTTTCATGCTGCGGATAGATGAAACTATAATCCCAAGGGGGGAACATTTTTACGGCTTTTGTCCCGTGTAGCTGCACCAGGAATGCGTACCAATGATCATAATGCGCCTTGGCGGTAACCCCTTCGGAAGCAACATAGGGAGACGAGCCAACGAACTCCAGGTCGCTTGGCCAAGGCAATGCCTCCAGAAGACTGCTCGGGACTTTCCCACCAAACATGTAGTAGCGCTCGTTTGCATCGATCAGTGGTTGCCATTCCCCCTGGCCTAGGATCCGCTCGAACAACTCACGGAAGGTCATTTCGTGTGTCATCCCGCTCTTGCGTAAGACATAGGATGCAGTGGAAACCGTGGTCTCGTCCCCTGGAACCACCGTAACCTGCCCGGTATGCCGCGCCCATTTGGGGTCATCCAATCCCCAACCGTCGGAGGCTGCAACCCAGCCTCGAACAACAAACGGCCGATTTTGTCGGATTGCCGTGGAGATTTGCTTGCTGTCAATCTCCTCGATCGGTTTCATGTTAAGCTTTGGCGTTTCGCGAGCTGATTCAGCGAGTTTGGCGTTGCTGGCCATGGTTTCCACCCTTATTGAGATGACCTTAATCAAAGAAATGAAATACAAATTGCGTTTCAGTTGGATGATATGTGGCTGTCGGGAGCAATGTCGTCGTGCATTCGAATGGCAGCGATCCAGACACTTGGTGTTCAATGGCCGTGCTGATCGACGAAAGCCGTCAACTGGCAGCGGGATACGCCGATGGCCTGGCAGAGCTTGGCGCTGTTTCCATTCCTCACCGTGCGCGAGAATGTCGAGTTCGGCCTGCGCATGCGCGGCGTCGACAGGGCCGAGCGGCGGCGACGCGTCGACTGGTGGCCGCGAATCTGGGAGAAGACATAATACTCGATACTCGCCCCAATTATACTTGAACGGGAGCGTAAAAGTCTTTGTCTATTGCTCGTTCTCTTTATTCACGAAGAGCACGTCCCATAGCGGCATAGACCGGCGCGCTGAGATACTCCCATGCTGACCTCGCTCCAGTTTCGATCATGACCTGTGTGCCCATTCCAGCTTGCAATGCTCCAGGCTTCAAAGACTCCGGCCTCAGAACAATTCGGACTGAATAAAAAGCCTGACCGGTCCGAGGGTCAATTAGCCGGTCAGCTGAAAGAGTGCGAACGTCACCGCTCATCGGTTGCTGGTAACGTCTGTTCACAGCGCTAAGCCACACCGTCGCGTGCAGCCCCACTTTCACCTGATCGACGTCGAGGGGGTCAACGTTTGCCACAACAACGAAGCTATCCTCCTGAGGGACGATGTCCATCAGCGGCTCTCCCGCCGTTACGACCCCTCCGTTCGTGTGGACCTTAAGTCCCACTATGGTGCCTCCGATAGGAGCACGTATCTCGGTACGCGTCGCCACGTCATCAGCAGCGGCCATTCGCTGCTCGTATTCGTATATTTTGGCGCGGGTTTCTCCTAGTGTCTCGACGATATCGGCCGTCGTCGAGGCGCTAAGTTCGGCAATCTTGAATTTCGTCTCCTCCATCTTTTGCTGGGTCGCGCCGATCGACGCTACATACCCGCTTAGGGCACCTCCCACGTCCGCCTTTTCTCTTTCCAAATCTACAAGGCGCGTCCTGACTACCAACTTCCTTTCGTACAGGCTGCGCACATCACCTAATTGCTCCTCGATCAGCTCGAGCTTCCGGGTAGCCGCTACCGCTTGCCCTTCAAAACCCTCTATCTCCTTCGCCATGCTTCTGGTTGCTTGCTGCAGCAGGGAGAGCTGCTCTCTGAAGAGGTTTTGACGTGTCCGAAAGACACTCTCCTGCCCGGAAACAGCATCCGCTGCCAATTTGCCGGACGCTTTCAATTCAGGCGGAATTTCGATCGAGTCCTTTCCATCTCTTTCCGCGACCAAGCGCGCTTCCGTAGCCTTCGCCTCGTACCACTGCGCCTTGATTTCATTTGCAGCAGCCGCCGAAGCGGTGTTTTGCAATCGTATCAACACCTGGCCTGGCGACACGCGATCTCCTTCTTGAGCCAATATCTCTGATATGATGCCGCCTTCGAGGTGCTGAACTGTCTTTACGTTTGACGCGACATTCACCACCCCGGTGGCCAAGACCGCACCCTGGATAGGTGCCGCGACAAGCCACATGCCGGTCAGGGTCGAGAAGGCAGCGACAATCGCGAAACCAGAGATCACTAAACGCCTACCAAACGGCGGCGGATCTTCGGCTCGCTGGGTACCGGGGTGTTTGGTGCCAAGGGCGAGCGAAGCTATCACTTAACGCTCCGCAATTCAGTTTTCCCGAAAGCAACGGGACGAACGGAACCTCCGGTGAGCTCGGGCGATCGACTTCCTAGGATCAGCGACCTATCAACTAATCCGGCAAGACGGTTGGTCTGTCCGGATATGGTGACAATTACCGAGCTTCCCGCATCCTTCATAAGCCTAACCGCCGACTCGAGGGTCTTCTTCGAGGCAGCGTCCAAATTGGCGAATGGCTCGTCCAAGACAATAAGTCTCGGCGCGCGAAAGAGCGCGCGGGCAAGGGCTACTCGCTTCCGTTCACTCCCGGACAGGCCGACCGAGTCGTTAAGCAAAGTGTCATAACCCTGGCCCAGACGAATGATAACTTCGTGTATTCCGGCTATTTTTGCTGCGGAAACCACGTCATCGATAGAACTTTGTTGAAAACGTGCAATATTTTCCGCGACGGTTCCGTCAAAAAGTTCAACGTGCTGAGGTAAATAGCCGATGCCTCCAACTCTAACATTATCCGGAAGCCTGGTTATGTCCATGTCTCCCAAGCGGATCTGACCGGTGCGGGGCTTGAGCAAACCGATGAGAAGACGAGAAAGCGTCGTCTTGCCGGTGGCTGCACGTCCTATGACCAGCAGCAATTCCCCAGGAGCCAGAGAAAGCGACAGTTTCCTAAATACGTCTGCTCGCGATCCAGCATGCCTGAATGTAACTTGATCGAGAACTAACGAGCCTTGCGGCGTTCCAGGAAGCAGGGACGGCTCTACGTCCAACGGTTTGGCAAGCTCCGCCTTGATCTGAGAGTATCCCTCCCGCGCTTCCCTGAGGCTTCTGAGCTCCCGAACTGCCTTTTCCACCATTCTGTAAGCAAATCTGGCAATGAGCCGGGCTGCAAATACGCCTCCGAGGGACGCCGAATCGTTCAGGAACAGCCAGATGCCCGATGCCAATAGAACTATGTAAACGCAACGGTTCAGCGCCCGGATCGCTGCATCAAGGCTCGATCCTCTGGCATTAAGCCGCTCCCGCTGCAAAAAGCCATCTACTCTGTTCCTACCCCAGCGACCGGCGATCGCGTCGGCCATTGCGAAGGCGCCGACTACGTCTTTGTGCCTTTCCGCTGAGATCAATACCTCTTTCGCCTGCTTGGCAGCTTCACGTTCAGCTTGGCGAGGCTCTTGTGTGATCTTTTCTTTGAGCAGGCTCATACCTGTCAACAAAGCCATGCCTGCCAACGCGATCAGGCCGAGAACAGGATGGATCAAGTATACACATAACAGGAAAACGGGAGCCCAGACCACGTCCAGCCAAGCAGCTAGCCCTCGCTCAACAAAGCTGGAGACTTTCTCGATGCTGGTCAGAAGCGGCGGATTGGGGACGCCTGCCGTCAATCCGGCTTTCACGGACTGGCTGGTCAAGTGGTGCTCGATCCAAACGCTCCAGCGGGAAAGCATACGACGACGAATGGCTTCCAGCACGACGCCGGTTACCAGAGCGAGCAAGGCGGCCAAGGTCAGAATAACGAGGGTTTCCACGCTGCGGCTGGAAATGACCCGGTCGAATATTTGTATAAAATAAAGCGGCCCAGCAAATCGGAGCGCATTGATACAGACACCAAAACCCACAACCGCAGCAAGGCCAGGTATCGACCTTCGCCACATTTCGCTGAGGGGGGCGCTGTACCGCCGCCTACCTCGTGTTCTCAGCAAGGACACCGTCTTTCACGCCCGTCCAAGCGGGGCATGCTGGTCGGGGTCCTCGTTGAAAATTCCCGAGAAATTCATGATCATCCCATCCAAATCGTCATGAGGGCTCAAAGCAGGTCCCGCAAGAACATTTGGCTGAAGCCGATTTGCTGCCCAAAGGCGTTCATCGTGATCAACTGCCTCGAACATCGACCAAGCTCCGCTCACGAGGTTGTACATTTGGGTGGCGGACAGGGGAGGGCACCCGAGGGCTTGGACCAGGCTGCCCAGAGATGACTTGAGGGCTCCACGGGTTTTTGCCAGCACTGCCGCTTCTATCAACTCAGCGGGCGCCTGGATCGACATAAACGCGGGGTTCGAGCTTTGCGATAGCAACTCGGGTAAGGTGACCGAGACGCTCCCAAAGGGACTGGGCCATGTCGCCCTGCTGTCACTGGCAGGCCTTCCCGGACCAGGTGTTTCTCCCAACTCTGCCTGAATCAGTTCGTGCGCAAGCTTCCTCAAAAAATCAATTCGCAGCTGGGAAGAGTAGGCTCGACCTTGGTCGAGTGCCGTCATTGGATTTGGGGAATCAGCAATACGCCGTAGATATGGATTATTGCCCTGTCCGTTAGCCAGTTTTTCAGAAGCGCGAGCCTTTAGAACGGGGCTGAGTGCCCCATCCTGGAGCTCCCATGGGGAATAGACATGCAGGCCAGTGGCTTCTTCAGCCTCCCTCACACCGAGCGGCGATCGGCCGATCCTGCCACTAATTGCAAGTACCTTGTGGCCAGCAGCGCGGAGGGTATCAACTCCATACTTTGCTCCCATCGCGTCATAGGAAGCGAAAATCGCGCCAAGAGCCATGCTCCGAAAAGATTCAGCCAGAATTAGCTCGGAAGTTTCCTTCTGCTGCAGCCCATCGGCAATCTCAATAACAGCGACGTCACATCCATTTTCAGCGGCATGGTTCAGTAGGCGGAAAGCACCCTTCTCAATCAACTCTACCGGGGCTAAATACGTCGTTGCAAATCCGGCATCTGTGAAATCAAGAACGATGTCGGCTCCGGCATCCCGCACAATCCAGGTGTCGCCACCCGAGCCAGTTCCTGTAATTTTCAGTGCCGCGACCTTCAGTCCCGCCTTTTTGAACCCTCGGACCAATGACGTTGCCGTCAATGTCTTGCCGGCGTTCATTGACGTCCCAAGCGACAGAACAATCGGCAGAGAAGGGGGTAAATCGTCTGAGCTGACCTTGTAATCCCACACGTTTAGCCGGCGGCCGAACTTGTCGCCAATCAGGCCGAGCGGGGTGATCTTGGTTGGCGCCAGCATGCGAGCATGCCTGGAAAGCTCACATGCCGCGATGCCGCCCCCCGCTACCAAGTCGCACGGCCCCAGATCGGGGCCTATTACCGCCTCGAACTGGTCAGGAGCGTACCTGTTTCCATAACAGAGGATTATCTCATCTCCGCGAAACATGATCGCCTTTCGCCCGCAGATGAGCTCCAGTCTGCTGTGATTGCCGAGTTCATCAACGCGCGCCAAAACAAGATCGCCAGCGACGGGCTGTATAGGTCCGGTAACGAGTGTGCGCATGTGAGATGCGGCGACCCGGCGGGTGGCGAATGCTCGTTTAGCTCTCTTCAGGCGCCCGCGCTTAATTCTTGAAACGGACATGAACCCCCCAACTTACATTTGGATGGCATTTAGAAGTCTTTTCTGTTCTATGTATAAGATTAAGCCCTTTTCTATACTCCTCTCCGTTTGCAATCGATTATCCAATAACCAATATGATTGGATAAATATGATTAGATAAATAGCATTAGATGCCTAAAATACATACCCAAGCTGACGACTTTTAACGGCTATTAACACTATAATGTCTGGATCTCTGCCATTCGAATGCATGACGACATCTCCCCGCGAGGCCACATACCATCCAGCTGCATTGTCCGGATCAGGCCGGCGGGAAATCCACTGGTCTTTCAAGAGAATAAGAACGCGACTTCCGGATGCTGCGGCCGTAGCGTTTAGGCTGAACGCGGGGGATCAGAGATAAAGCGTGCTTAAATGTGGTGGAATGCGCCACATCTTCGCCCCTTCACATCGGGTCTTGCCGAAGCCGCTCATGCCCATCGATGCGATGCCCGTTTCGAGATGCATTTGAAGTGGCTGCAGCGGAAGCGTGGTCAGGAAGTCTGTATTGTGGGAGACGGTCGAAAAGCAGGCGGAGCGTGAACATCCGGGGTCAAAAGTGGGGTTATGGTCAGCCTATCTGAAGAGTTTGGACAACTTGAGATTGTCAGTTTTAAGGTGCTATCGGGACTTAACGTGCATAGCACGAACACGGTGGTCAAATTAACCCTGAATATCGGGCGGCTAGCGGTTTCTTGCATCTCCGATTTTACTGCGCTGGCTCGCTCAGCGCTGTCCGAAATGTTTCCCGGTTGTGCACAAAACGCTTTGGTCCCTCGCTACATTGCCGACGCAATCCTGTCCGCTGATCTTGAGCTTCGCCGCGCGATGAATTTCTATTCGTTTTCGCCGACGGCGTCGCTAATAGGCGATCCGTCCGAAAGCCATCTTGCAATCGTTTGGGAGTCGGATGACCCGCAGATGTCGCGCGCGGCTGCTTCGGCTGTCGTTGACGCGATTCGTGAGGCGGCGCGAGGCGAGGACGGGGCAGCGAAATACGCTCAGACTCGGGAGCTAAACCTGGAACGGGCGAAGAGACGACGTCTTTCAAATTCGACCGCTGTGCTTGTAGCTGCAGCTAAGAGAAATCACATCCCGTTCGAATTCATTGCCCGTAACCACCTTCGCCTTGGCCAAGGCAAGCACCAGAAGCAGCTGTTCTCAACGATATCGGGCTCTACATCGTTTGCGTCGGCGAAGGTGGCCTTGGACAAAAGGCTGGGCAACAGACTTTTGGCGCAAGCGGGGATCACAGTACCCCGTCAGATTACCGTTCGCACCAAACCTGAGGCCGTCGCTGCCGCCAAACAGCTGGGTAAGACCGTCGTGGTCAAACCGGTTCAGGGAAATCAGGGTCGGGGAGTCTCGGTTAAACTGCGGGGACGCCGTGCAGTTGAGGCTGCATTCGATATAGCGCACGACGTTACTCAGTCAGAGCGGTTTGGCGTCTTGGTTGAGCAGTTCATCGCCGGCCCGGAATTTCGAGCGACAGTCGTTGACTATCATCTCGTGGCGGCGGTCATGTGTTGCCCGCCCCAAGTCGTTGGCGACGGTGAAAAAACGATAGTTGACCTGATTCATGATTTGAACCGAGAACCCGACAGAGATGGGAGACGTCTTTCTCCTGTAGAGATTGACGATGAGCTGCTACGGCACCTAGCCTTGCGTCGTCTTACGCTGGAGTCCGTCCCAATTTCCGGGCAGCCTTTGGTTCTCCGACCTACCGGCCACCTCGCCCGTGGAGGCGTCCCGGTCGATGTTACAAACTCCGTTCATCCAGATAACATGCAACTGTGCGAGCGCATCGTGAGAGTCATCGGCCTTAACATTGCCGGGATAGATCTCATCATGCCCGATATTGCAAGATCATACAAAGAGGTCGGGTGTACTGTCATCGAGGTAAATGCACGGCCGGGGATCGAGTTTCATCTTTGGCCGCGAGCGGGGACCTCGAGAGATGTGAGTGAGATAATCCTGGCCAATATGTACAATGAGCCGGGCTCTTCGGAAATTGCCACCGTACTCGTCATCGGCGATCGACACACTGGTGCGGTGGCGACAGCAATCGATCATCGGTTCCAGGCGGAAGGGCGAAGAGTTGGTCTCTTGTCGAAAAGAGGCGCTTACATCAACACTGTACCCCAGGAATTTGGGCGGCGGACAACCCCGCAAATGCTGGCCAGAGACCCGTTCCTGGAAGCCCTGGTTTATGCAGCCTCTCCGGACAGACTTTGGGCGAGCGGTCTTTGTCTGGGTGCTTGCCGTGCGGTCTCGATGACTCGAACGGATGCAGACAATGGTACAGTTCTCGAAGATCTCGCTCAGCGAGTGTTGCAGTGCGGCAACCAGGGCTATTTCATTGTCAACAGCGAAGATGAATGGCCCCGCCGTGCGCTGTCGACCTTGCCGACCACACGACTAATATTGGTCAGTTCCGAGCCTGATACTGATACCGACCTACGTCGGCACCTACAGAGTGGTGGTTTGGTTCTAACTTTGAGATGGAGCACTGACGGATCGGGTGCCAAAATGGCGCTTTTGTCGAGATCTGGTGAGCTAGCCGCGGAACCCCTCGCATCTATGTCTCAGTCGCGGCCACAGCAAATAAGGTCTGCCATGCACGCAATGGCAATGTCGTATTTGGCAAAAAAGGATGGCTGGTTCGATGAAGTGGCCCCGTTTCCTTCAGTTCGGCCCGAGACGAACGACGTTCGATAGCAGTGATGAGTTTATCGATTCTGCTCAAGCTAAGGAGAGTAAGGTTATGAACACTGTTTCGCCGACTGCAACACCGAGTGTTTCGCTAAGTGATGCGGCGACACTCGTTGCTTTGACTTTGAAACGCACCACAAACAAAGCGGGACAGCCGCGAACCCGTGCAAGAATGTCGTACAAGACATTCAGGCGCCTGACTGGACGGCGTGTCGGCGGGGCGGCGTTCGTGAGAGGCTTCACGGAGGAATTGTTGAAACTAGGCTGGCTGATGATCCGTATGCCATCGGCTTACGGCTTCGTGCGCGCCGCCTCCCTCGACAAGTGGCGTCTCATAAAATCAAATATGGTCGCGGAAGAACTTAAGGTGATTAAGGAGGGATCTGCGGCGAAGGCATTGGAGAGTGCTCGGCAAGAGCTCGCTGGATCGGGTGAGAATAACGGTTCAGCAGGCGGCCTCAGTAAGGCAGCTCGAATAAGCGGAGAGAAGAAAAAGCCGGTCGCAAGCATCGGATAGATGTGCCTCGTCAGGAGATTGATTTGTGTAGCCCCCATCAGGGGCAGGCGAATTGAGGCCAAAACGCTGCCGGAAGCTGGGCTGCAGACTCGGATCCAGCTTCCCACCATGGAGCGAAAATGCGGCCTCAGAGCATGTTGAAGGACAATCTCCACGCCCTGTAGAGAGTTGGCCTCAGGGCAACCGACGGCATGTCCTTTCGATCAATTTCAGTACCCGCCGGCGAAAGGTTCGCAGGATTGCGGAGCGCAAGACTTGTGAATTCTTGCGTCTCAGCGTTCGCAGAAGAAGCAGTAGCTTTGGGGAAAAAGATGGCGACTGGATCTGTTTACGTCTGGGAGCGTTGCGATTCAGATTTTACTGGTGGCCGGGTGCATTCAACCGAGGTCGAACTGCCTTATCTTTGCCAAAACACGGGGAGGCAAGGGCTGCGTGGGCGATACGTGGACGTAATCGGTCATCCAGCCACGGATGTTCACTGGCCCACGGGTGAGATGGGCGAAGCACTGCCCGACAAGCAAGGTAACTATGTTTTCAAGCCTTTCGGCGGCGGAATTCTTGGTGAACAGGAAGGTTGTGAGGCCGCGGCACGCTTCGGCCAAGTCAACGTCTACTACCACGTCTCCTTGATAGCTCATCGAGTGAACGAAGTGCTGCGTTCACTCGGCGAGGGCCCGTTGCCGAAGGTCAGAGCGATCGTTAATGCGCACCAGCCGAAACAAGGGGGAGTTAACGGGGATCTGCTTAGGTTGGTGCCGCTCAAAGGGACCAAATACCGATATCCAGCAAGAATCGAAAATCTCGATGATTTTTCGATCCCCCTCTGTGGGGAATTGCTGTTCGGCCCGGGGCGTGCGGTCACAGCGGAAGGGTGGCTTCCACGAATTTCAGGCGGTGCTTATCTGTGCGACCCCTCGCACAATGCCAGTTTCATATATCAGGCATTCGGGTTTCACGTGGTGCGCCATACCGCTGACATCCAAGCTGACAGGCTGCATGCACCGCGCGCCAGTTTCAGTAGGCCTGGTCCCCTTGAGTACGCCTTGAGCGCATACTTTGCGGCCGCGATGCTGTCGACTCCCTACGTATGGTGTTGGCACCTCCGTCATGATGCCGAGTTCGTACCATCGGATACTCTTGCCAATGATTCGCGTATGGACGACGCCGAGATGCCACCGCCGGACGCGCTGGTCGCGCAAGTCATAGCGGCGACAATGTGGGACCTACACAAGGCTTTTCCGGGAGACGAACTTACTTGCATTTCGTTAGTTGTAGCTGCCCTTTTGGCGCTGGGACGACTTTCTGATAGCCCGTATGCTCCTTCCGGAATTCGAACGCGCGCCCTCAGGTCACTTCCGAAGAGCTTTGCCTCGTGTTTGCTTCATGCAGACCGAATGAGATTCAGTAGCCGTTACGAAACACTGATCCGAAGCGTTTTTGAGAAGCGTGGGATCGGCTTTAGTTCTTCAGCGGTTGAGACATTGTTGGCACCCTCCGTTCAGCCACCCCTTTACCGCCTCAGTGAATCGGAAGAAGTCCGGCGCCATGTTGTAAAAATTCGCGAGAAGTTTTCAGAGGTCATAATTCCGGATGACATCGATCTCATCGACCCGGACCAACTTGAACAGTTCCTCTCTTCGTCCGCCAGCGCTCCGTACCATTTGGCGGCGGTCGGAGATGTGATGACCGGGATGCGGATGCGTCATCGTATCCGCAGGTTTGGCCCAGACTATGCCTTCGCCTGGGTCAGGCCGATCTTTAGACGCTGCGCTTTGATAACGGGAAACCTTGAGGGGCCGTTCTCCACCATCTCTGAGAAAGCAGATACCACTCGGAACTACTCATACAAAGTGGACCCCAAGTCAGCCTCTGTCTTACGTCGTGCAGGCTTCGCTGCCATGACTGTCGCGAATAACCACATTCAAGACTGCGGTCGGGGTGGCGTGGTTGAGACGCTAGCCACGTTAGAGCGACAGTATATCCAACCGTACGGTGGTGGTAGGAACCAGAGCTCTGCTTACCACCCGGCGATTTTTGATGGCGCAGATATCCGCATCGGACTTCTCGGATATTACTGGAACCGTCGAACAGCGGCTCGTGGCGAACTTCCAGGCTCCGCACAAGATGTGCCCGAATTCGTCGAGCGTGATCTGGCCCAACTTCGTCCACTGGTCGATCGGATCGCCGTGATGGTACATTGGGGTTTGCCATACCAGCGCCAACCTACCGAGCAAGACCGCATGAAAGCACGGCTATTTATCGACCTGGGTGCGGACGCAGTCATCGGCCATCATCCCCACATCCTTCAGCCGATCGAGATTTATAATGGTCGGCCGATATTATACAGTGTCGGCAATTTTGCATTTGGGTCCGGAAACAGCAAAGGGGAGTCCATTCTGCCTTGCTTCCACTTTGGTGCGAAGCAGATCCGTTTAGATATTTATCCAGTTTACGTTCAAAACAGAGATCCGCGCCTCGACTACCAACCAAAGATAATGGGAGGAGCAGCCGGTCGCGCGACAATCGATCGGTTGCTGGCGTTGTCGCCTGGACTCGCCGATGTTGTCGTAGCCGTTCAAGACAGATGCCTTAGATTGGCCATCCCTGCACTGGCGTGAGGCTCCGAAGCTCATGCGTATGCCGTACGCGGATTTGCACTGGGTTCCTCGATCGCAATGGCGGCGCGAGCGATACGTGCCGACAAAACAAGGAGCCGATACCCTGTCACGCAGGAAGCTGAGGTGCCGCGGAGGCGTCGCTTGCGAACATTGCGAGGACCAGACGTGGAGGAACGAACTCTTTACTGCTCAGCCGGTTTTGATTTGTTTAGCTGCCGCTAATGGGGTATGTCATCCCTGCGGGATCGTCCATGGGAGCGACAGGTGCGATTTCTAATCCGTCTGTTAGGGGCAGTCGTCTTAGGCTGTAGTCTGACGTATTCAGGCCAAGTACTTGCCTGGAAGGTCGGCAAAGGTACGACCTCAGCAACTATTAACGGCATAAAGTTGACAGTATACACCTATCATCCGAAGAACTGTGCCAATCCATCGATCCTGTTCGTATTCCATGGACTAAGCCGAACGGCCGAATCCTACCGAGACTACGCGCAGCCTCTTGCGGATCGAAATTGCCTGATCGTTATGGCGCCGCTTTTCGACCTGGAAAGGTTCCCAGGCTGGAGCTATCAGCGGGGAGGCATTGTCAACTCGGGCACAATTCAACCTCGGGACAGGTGGACTGTCTGGTACGTGAAGGGCTTGGTAAACTGGGCGAGGGCCCGAGAGGGGCTGCCGACTGCCCAGTACTACCTTTTTGGGCACTCGGCGGGAGGTCAATTCATGTCGCGTGTTGCAGCATTTGCCTTGTCGGATGCCAAGAGAGTGGTCGTAGCCAATCCGTCGACCTACGTATTGCCTTCCCTAGCAGAGGCGGCAGCCTACGGGCTGGGATGTCTCTCCTCGGGCTGCGTCTATACGCCGGATCAAGCCTCTCAGGAGTTGAAGGCCTATCTGGCTTTGCCTCTAACGATCTATCTTGGAGAAGACGACACTGGCGATGTCGATCTAAACGAAAGCGCAGCTGCTATGCGCCAAGGAGAGACGCGTTTGGATCGGGGGCAGTTCACTTTTGAGCTGGCGCAAGCTGTCGCGACCGCTAACGGGTGGCCTTTCAATTGGCGTCTCGTGATTTTGCCGGGTGTCGGACATTCGGCACGCGACTTGTTGCAGTCTGACCAGGCTCAGCAAGTCTTCGGCCTTAAGTAAAGAATTAGCACATCGCTGACTTCAAGGTCTGCCGCGTTTCACTCAGCTCAATGAGCAGCGAGACAGCTTGCATCGCCTTTTTGCCGAGCGTGAATTGCCGCTGCGTTTTGTTGTTCTAATTTAGTAAATTCTAAACCATCTTCGGTCTAAGTTGCTCTTAAGAGAGGGCTTCTGGATGCGGAGACTGAAAGATCTGCCGCCCGAAAAACGGGGGAACTTTGCCGTCGCGATGGCCTTAATGGTGGTGCCACTGGGCTTGGCCCTCGGCCTTAGCATTGACTTTACCAACGCCGCTTCCTGGAGATCCAAGCTGCAGGAGATAGCCGATTCGGCGGCTCTTGTTGCTGTCGAGAGCGACGGAGGAAACGAAGCAGCCGTCCAGGCCGCGAAGAATTGGGCGCTGGCCAATGGCTCCTTCGTGACCGGCGCTGTCGTTGGGGTGAGCATCACCACTCCTTCTGCTGGGACGCGAGAGGCGGCGGTTGAAATCTCAGCTGGAATGCCAACCGCTTTCATGAGTCTTGCTGGAATTCGGAGCATTAACCTTCACGCGGCGGCAACGGCCCGAAAAGCCGCGCCGGATTATTGCTTCTATGTCCTCGATCCTGCCTCAAATGGAGCGCTGACGGTAATGGGTTCCGGGGGGCTTTCGGTGCCAAACTGCGGTATCCAAGTGAATTCCTCCAGTCCAAGGGCACTGAGGCACGTTGGAACCGGAAAGATTGTCGCCAGAAAAATCTCTATAGTGGGCAATTACCAAGGCGGCGGTTACACCATCATCCCGAAAACCAACCAACCCGAACTTGCAGACCCCCTTGTCGATCTACCGCAGCCCGTTCCACCGAACGGCTGCGACTACAGTGATCAGATGCTGACCGATGTTACCATTCCGGCCGGCCGGGTGTTCTGTGGAAACATTGACCTCGATGGAAATGTCGTTCTTTCTCCCGGAGTTCACTATTTTCAGAACGCAACAGTGAGCATCGGCAGCCATGTGAATCTCTCGGGCGACGAAGTCACGATATTCGTTGACTCCGAGTCAAGCATTATTCAGTCAGCAGGCAAAGGTGGCGTAAGGATTTCGGCTCCCACGAGTGGCATTTACGCTGGCATCGCTATCTTCGGGTCACGCACAGTTACGCCCTCTGTGCCCACGGTCTCATTGTCCGGAAACAAAAACTACTTAATTGAAGGGGCTATCTACCTGCCCCATCATCGTTTTCGGATGAGAGGGACAACAGACCTGAAGTCGACTGCCAACTCAGGTTGGATTGTTGCGTGGCAATTTTTCTATAGTGGCAACTCGAGTGTGGCCCTGGACTGGTATGGTGCGACTCCGCCGAAAGGCCTTGGAGACTTAGGAATAGTGCTCCTTCGCTGAAGCAATACTGATGTCAGTGCTCGGCACAGGGCTAATCTTTGTTGTTGCTGCATTGGGCTCGGACCAACCAACCATTCCCGGCGGCTGCCGTTATATGCATGGCCGAAATGACCGAGCGGGCATGACTGTGCGCAGCTCTTCGGTTGGCGGCGTCCAGCCGGCGCTACCCTGGTCACCCGGAGGCAGCACAGATCGAATCAGGCGGCGAAGCACAATTTTCCGCCAAGTGCCTGAGACTGTTTGGTAGTGGAACCAGTCATGGGCGGAGCTGATCTCCGGTCAATTTTTCTGCTTTGGTCCAAAAAAACAGCGAAATTCGACGAATCTCAACGTTTCGGGCACTCCTCAAACACCGATGCTATATCGCGGCGGACTAGCGTCCAAATTGCCGGCGCAAGCGAGTTACAACTTCATGCAGACCCATGGCATTCGAAGCTTTCACAAGAAGGCGGTCCTTCGCGCGCAGGATAGTGGCGAGCTCGGGCAACACATCGTCTGCTGTCGCGAAGTGTGGGCCGAGGAGGTACTCCGGCAGGGCACGACGGAGATATGTCATCTGCGTCCCAACCGTGATCACCATATCCAGATCGGCCGCGAGAACGGGTTCCGCCAGACCGGCGTGAAATTCGGCCGATCGTGGCCCGAGTTCCCGCATGTCGCCAAGAAGGGCAAGCTTTCGGCCCCCACTTGCGCGCTTCCCCTCAGCGAGTGCCGCCAGCACGGCGGCCACCGATGTCGGATTCGCGTTGTAGGCCTCATCGACGACATGGATCTCGCCGGACGCGAGGGCGATGCGTATGACTTCGCCACGTCCGTGGATGGCCTGCACCTCCCCGAGCGCATTGGTCGCAGCTCCCAGATCAAGGCCGAGCGAATCGACAGCCGCCAGCGCGCTGAGGCTGTTGACTGCCATGTGCCGCCCTGGATTACCTAGCTTGTAGGCGAAATCCCGGCCCTTCAGGACCGCACGCACCAGTTGATCTTCGTGCGAATAGTCCACGAGCCGGTAGTCGGCCTTAGCATGTCCACCGAAGGACACGACCTTCGCCCCGAACGACAGCGCGCGGGCTCGGAGATATTCGAAATGCTCGGAATCCCGAGGCATGATCGCAGTGCCGCCCTCAGCGACATCGTACAGGCGGGCTTTCAACTTGGCGATGGCCTCACGCGAGCCGTACTCTTCGAGATGGGCGTCGCCGATCGTCGTGATAAGAGCGACATGCGGCTTGAGCGCAGATACCTCAAGGAGCCGCCGAAAAAAGCCAATCGACACCTCGACAGCGTGGATGCCATCAGGGGGAAGGTTGGCGATCAGGCCGAGCACGCCGGAGACGGTATTGAAGTTTTCGCCCGGAAAAGGTGGATAACCAGCTGCGGTGAGAATGACGTTGATCATCGCCGTGGTGCTCGTCTTGCCGACGCTGCCGCCAACCGCGATCAGGCGTCCGCCGTAAGCAGACCGCGCTCGCTCGGCGAGATACTTCATGGCGACGCGGACCGAAGCCACCCGGAGCAACGGCAAGCCTTCGAAGTTGGGCCGGTACTCTCGGTCCGCGAGGAGCGCGAGCCCCTGTCGCCTGAAGCGCCTGATCTTCCTGGGGTGTACTCCGTAACGGTAGGTGCCAACGCGCGGGATGACGAGCGCGCCGGGGCCGATCAGTGCGTCGCAGAAGGCTATGCAGTCGGTCGTCCAGGCTTCCGGCAACTCGCCTTCCCATATGCCTCCGGTGATCTCCGCAAGCTCAGCCTTCGTCCAAGGGTGCATTTCTCCCCCTGTCCTGCCGATCGACCCGAATCACGTTAACCCGCGCCCCGGCCACCTTGAATAGGTGGCCGTCCGACATCCCTGTCCTGTGGTTCGATCACTTTCAGCCAATTCCGCTCAATGTGCAATGGTTCCGGGTACCACCTGAGACCTTTGCCGGGTTCAAAGCGGCCTTCGCCAAGCCCACTACTTTAACGACCACATCCGCAATCACTTTTGAGATCGTCTGGTTGGGACCGATCACGATCTTGGATGAGCGAAACCATCTGTTCGAACGCTAGTCACCTATTCATCGAGTTCAACGGCTCATGGTCGGGGAGACAGTGATGCAGCACCTCGCCAAGGTTTCGCTTGTCGAACGTCTGGCCACAAACGGGGCAGAACTCGAAATATCCTGCTTCGTCGTTGGCCGGCGGCCCGTGGCGCTTGCCCTTGATGCCGGTTGCGGGGTTGTTGGTTCGATCTCGTCTCACGTTGGTCGCCACCGCACGTAACTTTCATGGGGACGGGCCGACAGCCGATCGGGGGTTCCAGCGGGCCGCCGGGCCTACCGGCTGCCAGTGGCGCTGCCGGGTAGAGTCAATTGTAGGCCATTTCATGCGTCATTACTAATACAATAAAATGATAGCGTTCCGTTCCTCTAGCCGCCAGACCGGGCGCGTCCATTCCCCCTATGATGCGGACTTTGGTGGACAATCCGCCCTAAGGGGACGGATGGACACACGAGTCGAGTTCGACCTCGTGATCGATGATGCCGATGTTCGCATTCTTACTCGCCGCGGTCTCGATTGAACGACGAAGTAGCGAGACCTTTCGGCGCCGCCAAGGAGACGTCGACGCTGACGGTCGGTAGCGGCTGTCGTCCGTCGTCTCGGTGCGTCGAAAAACGGGCAAGTTGATTGGGAACAACGATTACCTACCTCGATTTAGGCATCGTAGCGCCGCGCTTCGCAGCGGTTTTGGGCCGCTTCGCCCTGGAATATGTGTGCCCAAAGTCTGAAGGTCTGCGAAATTCGCCGTACTTATTTCGCAAAAATCCTGCAAAAAAAGTGCGGCGATTTCGCGCTAAGTGCTTGAAAAACGTGGTGATCCCGACAGGAATCGAACCTGTGACCTACAGATTAGGAATCTGCCGCTCTATCCTACTGAGCTACGGGACCATCGCGCCCGACACATAACCGCTTCGGGACGTTTCGCCAAGAGGCAGCTAGGCCGCTCGCTTGGGTTCGACCGCGAACGGGCTCAGGCCCAGCCAGGTCTGCATTTTACGGGCGATATCCTGGTCTCCCGTCAAGATGACTTTCGTCCCTGCCTTCTCGACGGTGATCAGCCCCATCCAGATTTCGGTCATGGTGTGCAGGTCGGTCGAGACGTAGAGATCGACATCGAAGCCCGGGTCGTACCAGCAGAGGTCGACCTCGCCGTGCTTCTCGACGATCAGCCACCATGACCGTTTCGAGGCGGGGAGCTCCTGATATAGAAATTGTATCACCGTGCGGCCGTCGGGCAGCGGCGACGCGTTGAGATTGCGCCGCATGTCCCACATCAGCAGCGACGGATCGAGGTTCTTCAGCGACAGCCGCGACTCGACCCATTTCTGCCCCCAAAAGCCCATCGCCTCGACAACGGAACGCAGATCCCTGCCTGCCTCGGTCATCCGGTATTCGAAGATGCCTTTCTCGCCGCGCACCTCCTTGCGCTCGACGATCCCGGCCAGCTCGAGCTCCTTGAGGCGTTGCGACAGAAGGGTCGGCGACATTTTGGGGACGCCGCGGCGCAGATCGTTGAAACGGGTCGAGCCTGCCACCAATTCGCGAAGCAGAACCATGGTCCAGCGGGTGCACAGCACCTCCGCGGCCATCGATAACGGGCAGAACTGTTTGTATCCGGACTGGGTCACGACGTTGCCTTCCCCTCAAACTCAGCCGGGACCATAGGCCTTTCCCGGCGGCGCGGCGAGTACAGAAACTGTACCGGCCCAGTGTGGTGGATTTGAAGTTCCTGCTTTCTGGGTGGCATCAGCGTTAGGAACTTCAAATCCAAAACCACACTGGAAATCCAAGCATTTGCTGGTGTGGCTTTTGAATCCGAAATTCGCTCGCTGCGTTGCTCCAAAGCGAATGCGAATTTCGGATTCGCCACACCAGTACAGATCGCGGACTGGCTGGCGCCGGCCTTGCCGTGCGAGCCCTTGGCCGCTGCACGGGATACCCCTGTGCACGACCAGGAGACATGACCCATGACCGCTTACGTTATCGCAGACATCAAGGTGAGGGACCCGAAGTGGATGCCGGCCTATGCCGCGTCAGTCCACGACCTCGTTCACAAGCACGGCGGCAGATATCTGTCGCGCAGCGGCAATGTGAAGACGCTCGAAGGCAAGCCGCTCGACACGACGCTGATTGCCTTGATGGCGTTCCCGACCGAGGCCGCGGCGCGCGCCTTCACCGACGATCCTGCCTACGCGCCGTTCGTTTCGGCCCGTCAGGGCGGCAGCGACAGCCGTTTCCAGCTGATCGACAACTCCGATCTGGCCGGAACCATCCCGTATCTGCCGAAGGGATGATCTTCCCCTGCATTCGTCGCATCGGGATAGGGATCTCCCAGCAACAACAGCCACAGCGCCCACCTGCCGGACCTCCTTACTTCCGGCGGCCGGCCGGGCTGTGCTTTTCAAGAAGAATGGAATGACTATGACAATCAACTTTCGCAATAGAGTTCTCGCTGCCGCGGCGCTGCTGTCGGCCTGCACTGCGCTGGCGCAGGCGCATCAGGCAGCGCCCGCGTCCGGTCCCAATCCGCTGGCCGACAAGGTACGCGCGGCCAACAGCCGCTTCGAGAATGTGGCGGCGGCGACCGCTGAGGGCTATGCGCCCATTCCTTGCGCCAGCGGCATCACCGGCGGCGCAATGGGCATCCATTACGTCAATCCGGGCTACCTCAAGGACGACGCGGTCGATGTCGCCAAGCCTGAAGCCGTCATGTACGAGCCGATGGCCGACGGCACGCTAAAACTGATCGCGGTCGAATACATCACCTCGAAAGGCCCGGCCTCGCTCGACGGACATCTGTTCAACTTCAACAGTGCGCCCAATCGCTATGGCCTCGGTCCGTTCTACGAGCTGCATGTCTGGGCCTGGAAGGGCAACCCGACCGGCGCGTTCGCCGATATGAACCCGAACGTGTCGTGTGAACCGACGACTGCTGCCAGCCAGTAAGCAGCCGAGCCAGGCGGCGCCAACGCCGCCTGGCCGCGCTGAATTGCGGGGCAGCCGGCAACGGGCGCAAAGACGGCTCAGATAGCGGAACTTTCGGGATGCCGGCGCGCTTTAGTGTCCCGAAGGAGAGACCGCATGAGCGCGACCAAAGAGTTCTTTGAAACCTGGCTGCAGGAGAATGTCGGCAATCTGCCGGCCGAGAGCGAGGTGAGCGTCGCCGTCCTGGCGCAGCAATTCGAACAGGATGCCGACGCTGCCGGCTATGGCCACGAGGTTCGCGAAGACGAGCTCGGCAATATCCAGGAGGCGATCGAGGCAGCCCTGACGAAGGCGAGGACAGGCGAAGAGCCGCAGGCTGCCGACGACAATGAGCTGGCGCCGGTCATGGAGGCGCTGGAGGTCGAGGATCCGAAGAGCGGACCGTAGCGGTTGCGGCTCTTCCCTTCCACGCTACATGACCGGGCATAATGGATGCCAAACACCTCACACTCGGCGTCGTGATCGGCGTGGCTATCGGCGTCGTGTTGGACAACATTGTTGCGGGCATCGGTATAGGTATTGCTCTGGGCATTGCCTTCGGCCTTGCCCGGAAGTCGTCCGGCCGGAAGTGACCAGCAGAGCATGTCCTGCCCGGTTTTGCCGCCCAGAGGTGCGGCGGTTGCCGCACCGCCGATGCCGAACGGCTACGCCGCCAGCGCCGTTTCCGCCAGCTTCACCCAATAGCTCATGCCGTGCGGGATGACCTCGTCGTTGAAGTCGTAGGCTGGGTTGTGCAGGCCGGCGGTATCGCCATTGCCGATGAAGATGAAGGCGCCCGGCCGCGCTTCAAGCATGTAGGAGAAATCCTCGCCGCCCATCACCGGCTGGATCGCGCGGTGCACATGGCTGTCGCCGGCGACGTCGGCCGCGATGTCGCTGGCAAAGACCGTCTCTTCCGGATGGTTGAAGGTGACGGGGTAATTGGCATTGTAATCAACCTCGATTGTCGCGCCGAAGGCAGCGCCCAGGCCTTGGCAAAGCGCGCGGATGCGCTCTTCGGCCTTCTTGGCGACCTCCTTCTTCAGCGTGCGTACGGTGCCGGCGATCTCGGCCGTCTCGGGAATGACGTTATAGGCGTCGCCGGCGTGGAATTTCGTCACCGAGACGACCACCGCCTCGACCGGATCGGTGCTGCGCGAGGCGATCGTCTGCAATGCGCCGACAAGCTGGCTGGTGATGACGATCGGGTCGATGGTGCCGTGCGGCATCGCCGCGTGGCCGCCCCGGCCCTTGACGGTGATGGTGAATTCGGCGGTCGCCGCCATGATTGGACCCGGCCTGATGGCGAACTGACCGACCGGCAGGCCCGGCATGTTGTGCATGCCGAACACCTTGGAGATACCGAAGCGCTCCATCATACCGTCCTTGACCATCTCGTTGCCGCCGCCGCCGCCCTCTTCGGCCGGCTGGAAGATGACCGCGACGGAGCCGGCGAAATTGCGCGTTTCGGCGAGGTATTTGGCGGCACCCAACAGCATCGCGGTGTGGCCGTCATGACCGCAGGCGTGCATCTTGCCGGGGACGGTCGAAGCATAGGATTTGCCGGTGATCTCGTTGAGCGGCAGGGCATCCATGTCGGCGCGCAGGCCGATGGTCGAGCCTTCGCCGTGGCGGCCGCGGATGATGCCGACGACGCCGGTCTTGCCCAAACCCGTCACGATATCGTCGCAGCCGAAAGCCTTCAGCTTCTCGGTGACGAAAGCGGCGGTCTTGAAGACGTCGAAATTCAGCTCCGGCGTCTGGTGCAAATGGCGGCGCCAGCCGGCCACCTCGTCCTGCATTTCGGCGGCTCGGTTCAGGATCGGCATGATGGTTCCATTTCGCTGTTGGAGCAGGCGGTCTTGGCCTGCTGCTTTGCAATTGTGCCTGCTGCCTTGCAACCATGCACGCTGCTTTGCATTGTGCTGCTGCTTCCACATTGTGATCGGCAGCACTTTGCCATGTTGACGTCACATAGAGTAAATAGCACCGCGACTGTGGTCCGGGAACAGAGGGCCGGACCATTATCCTGGCGATCGTGTAACGAAATCTTACGGAGCCAGGTGGGACTGCGGCAAGAGGCTATTTCGGTTTTCATGATGCGCTACAGGCATTTCCTCAAACTGTTGGTGGCGGGCACGGTGGTGCTTGCGGCGCTGGCCGGGCCTGCCTTGGCCAATCCGACAATCCTGTTCGACCTGAACAGCGGCAAGATCCTGCAGCACCAGGAGGCGTTCAGGCGCTGGTACCCGGCTTCGCTGACCAAGCTGATGACCGCCTATGTGGCGTTTCGGGCGATTGCCGCGGGCGAGGTCCAGCTCGATTCGCCGATCAAGGTAACGGAACATTCTGCCGGCGAGCCGCCGAGCAAAATGGGCTTCAACCCGGGCTCGGTGATGCGGTTGGACAATGCGCTGAAGATGATGCTGGTCAAATCGGCCAACGATATCGCCATGGCGGTCGGCGAGAATATCGGCGGTTCGCAAGCGGCTTTCGCCGAACGCATGAACGCCGAAGCGCAGAGGCTCGGCATGAGCGGGTCCCATTTCGTCAATCCGAACGGGCTCTATTCGCCGGACCAGTATACGACAGCGCGCGATCTCGCTTTGCTGGTGATGGCGATTCGCAAGGAATTTCCGCAATATGCCCCCTGGTTCTCGATCGAAGGCCTTGCCGTCGGCAAGAAGGCGATCTCCAACTACAACCTGCTGATCGGCCGCTATCCGGGTGCCGACGGCATGAAGACGGGTTTCGTCTGCTCGTCCGGCTTCAACATGATCGGCTCGGCGACCCGCAACGGCCGCACCCTGGTCGCCGTAGTGCTCGGCGAGCAATCGGCCATTACCCGCGCCGAGGCGGCGGCAAAATTGCTCGACCAGGGCTTTGCAACGCCGGCGCCGAGCTGGCTGACGGTAGCGGCGCTGCCCGCCTATGGCGACACCATGTCGGCCAACGACATGAATGACGAAATCTGCAAGAAGAAGCCGGTCGAGGAGCAGTCGGAAACCGCACCCGCCGTCGGCGACAAGGGCAAGGACGTGCCGAAATCGCCCTATCAGGAAAAGCTCGACCATGTACCGACGCTGATCGCCGTCGGCCTCGGCGGCGCCACGGGACCGAAGCCGAAGGCGATGCTCGACGCCTCCGGGCAGGAATATGCCGACGTGCCGCTGCCGACATGGCGGCCGGACCGGGCGCCGCCGGCCGGCGCCGAGCCAGTTGTGGCCGGATCCGCCACCGCCGCGCAGGTCCAGCAGCCGGCCAAGGCGCTGAACTAGCCGCATGGCCGGTTTCCCGATCCCCGTTTCGGTGCTCACCGGCTTTCTCGGTGCCGGCAAGACGACGCTGCTCAATCGGCTGCTCCGGGATCCGGCGCTCGCCGACACCGCCGTCATCATCAACGAGTTCGGCGAGGTGGCGATCGACCATCTCCTGGTCGAGCAGGCCTCCGACGGCATCATCCAGCTCTCCGACGGCTGTCTCTGCTGCACGGTGCGCGGCGAGCTGGTCGACACGCTGGCTGACCTCGTCGACCGCCTGCAGACCGGCCGCATCGACCGGCTTGCCCGCGTCATCGTCGAAACCACCGGGCTCGCCGATCCCGCCCCCGTACTGCAGTCGATCATGGCACACCCGGCCCTGGTCCAGGCCTTCCGGCTCGACGGCGTCATCACCCTGGTCGATGCCGTCAACGGCAATGCGACGCTCGATGCGCATGTCGAGGCGGTGAAGCAGGTGGCCGTCGCCGATCGCATCGTGCTCAGCAAGGCCGACCTGACCACGGATGCAGGCGATGTCGAGGCGTTGCGGGCGCGGCTCAGGCAGCTCAACCCGGGCGCCGTGGTGCTCGACGCCGGCGAGGCAAGCACCGCGACCCTGTTCGATAGCGGCCTCTACAATCCGGCCACCAAATCCGTCGATGTGCAGCGTTGGCTCGGCGAAGAAGCCGGCCACGACCATGACCACGGCGGGCATGACCACGGCGGGCATGATCACGACGGGCATGACCATGCCGACCATGATCACCATGACCACAGGCACGATTCCCGCGTGCGTTCGTATTCGCTGGTTCATGACGGGCCGGTGCCGTTTTCGGCAATCGAGATGTTCCTCGATCTGTTGCGCTCGGCGCATGGCGAGCGCCTTTTGCGGATGAAAGGCGTCATCGAGCTTGCAGAAGACCCGTCGCGGCCGCTGGTTATCCATGGCGTGCAGAAGATCCTGCATCCGCCGGTGCAACTGCCGGCCTGGCCGGACAGCCAGCGCGGCACCAGACTGGTGCTGATCACGCTCGACATGCCCGGAGACTATGTCCGGCGGCTGTTCGCCGCCTTCACCAACCGGCCGTCGATCGACACGCCGGATCGCGCAGCACTGGAAAGCAACCCGCTGGCTATTGCCGGATCGTGATCTCCCCCCTTGAGGGGGAGATGTCGCCGAAGGCGACAGAGGGGGTCGCCTCGGCTGGCGCGACGCCCTGTGGGACGAGAGAAAAGGTTGGCGCTTCACGCGCGGCAACCCCCTCTGGCCTGCCGGCCATCTCCCCCTCAAGGGGGAGATTATCCCGCTCAGCCGCTTTCGCCAGAACGAGCTAAGTCGAGACTCAGCCGATCCCGCACTCGACCAGGAAGCGGTGGCCGCCCGATATCGCCGTCGTCTCGATCAGCCGATGGCCGGTCTCGGCGCAGAAGGCGGGAATGTCGATGACGGCGAGCGGATCGGTGGTTTCGAGCCACAGCCGGCTGCCCGGCTGCATTGCGGCCAGGCGCTTTTTTGCCTTGAGCACGGGCAACGGGCAGTTCAAGCCTTTGAGGTCGTAGACGGCGGCGGGGCTAGTTGAGGGCCCGTGTTCCTGGCCCCCATCTTCTTGCTCAAGCATGAAGTTCAGCCGCCAAACATGCCGAGCAGCTTTTTCTTCAACCTTGTCGCCGTGCTTTCGGCGTCCGCAGCCTGCGTTTCGACTGCCGGGGCGGCGTCCGATGGCGCTGCGGTGGCGGTGGCGACAGGCATCTCGGCGGCGGTCTTGGCAGCTTCCTTTTCGGCGAGCGCCTGGGCTTTGGCAGCTTCCTTCTCGGCCAAGGCCTGTGCCTTGGCTGCCTCTTTCGCGGCCTTGGCCGCTTCTATGGCGGCAAGCCTTTGTTCCTCGGCCTTCTGCTTGGCGGCCTTTTCGGCATCGAGCGCCGCCATCTTGCGGCCGGCCGGCGAATCGATGCGGCCCATGCGCGCCGTTTCGGCCACGGTGCCGTCCGGGTTGAGCGAGGGCGGCTCGATCGGCACGCGTTCGCCGCGCGCACGCCGTTTCGACCAGTCGGAAACGATGCTGGCTTCCTTGATCCCGGCGATGGTCGGCTTGGGTGCCGGCACGCTGGCCTTGACGGCGCCGTTGAAGGCCGCCTCATAGGTGCTTTGATAGGCGTTGATGGCGCTCTTCAGCGAATCGGGCTGGGTGGTCGCAGGGCAAGCGCCGGTCGGATTAAAGGTCGAGCCGTCGGCCGCAACCTGGTTGAAGACGTAGCGCTTCTCGCAGACGTCGACTTTCGGCGGCACCTTGGTAACCTCGAAATTGTCGTAGCCGACCTTCAGCATCTTCCAGAATTCGTAGTTCGGATCGTTGCGATAGCGCGCCATGTTGGCGGCGGTCATGCGGAACGGAAAAGCCTGGATCTGGAACTCGGTCTGGCCGCCCTGGAAGGCGTCGCGGCCGAAAGCGTAAATCTGCTCGATCTGCGCGTCGGTCATCGAATAGCAGCCAGACGACGAGCAGGCGCCATGGACCATCAGGTTGGAACCGGTGCGGCCATTGGCGCGGTCATAGGCGTTCGGGTAGCCGATATTGAAGGACAGGTGGTAATTCGACCGCGGGTTCATCTGTGCCGGGCGGACCGTGTAAAAGCCTTCCGGCGCCTGGCGGTCGCCTTCGGTGAATTTTGGCCCGAGCTTGCCCGACCATTTGCAGATGTCGTAGCTGGCGACCAGGTCGTAGCGGCCGTTGGTCTTGGCCTTCCAGATTTCGAGCTTGCCTTCTTCCTTGAAGATGCGGGCCATCACCGAGGAGGTGCGGACCATGCCCTTGGCCTTCATCTCGGCCAGAATCTTGTCCGGCAGCGGCTTGTTGGCTTGCGGCGCAAAATCCTTCATCGAAGCATCATTGCAGCCGGCGACGCCGATCGCAGCGATCAGAACTCCGGTGCGGGCAAGCTTGGCAAACATGGATATGGCTATCGTCTTCATCTCTGCGCCGCGGATGCCGCGGCTGCTAAACTGACCGCTGACGGACCCTAAGCCCGTTAACCTTGAAAATTCCTTACCGCAATCATGCTGGCGCGTCCCCTTACGGCAACCCCACTGAGCCGAATGCAGCGGCATTTTTGTGGCGAAACTGGTTCACGCCGCCACATTTCGGGCCGCGTGCCTGCCGGATGTTATAGATTGCGGCCCATCGCCAGGTATTTCTCGCGGCGATGCTCGCGGAAATCGGTGTTGGCGCCGGAGAATTCCTTCATCGTCCTGGCGATGTGGTCGCCGGTTGCGGCGATCACTGTTTCGGGGGCGCGATGGGCACCGCCGAGCGGCTCGGCAATGATGGCGTCGATGATCTTCAGCTCCAGCAGGTCCTGCGCCGTGATCTTCATGTTGGTCGCCGCGTCCTTGGACCGCGTGGTGTCGCGCCACAGGATCGAGGCGGCGCCCTCCGGCGAGATCACCGAATAGATGGCGTGTTCGAGCATGTAGACGCGGTTGGCGGTGGCGATCGCTATGGCGCCGCCGGAGCCGCCTTCGCCGATCACCACCGAGATCGACGGCACCTTCAGGCCAAGGCAGGCCGAGGTCGAGCGGGCGATGGCTTCCGCCTGGCCGCGCTCTTCGGCGTTGACGCCGGGATAGGCGCCGGCAGTGTCGACCAGCGTCAGCAGCGGGATTTGGAAGCGGTCGGCGAGTTCCATCAGCCGCACCGCCTTGCGGTAGCCCTCCGGCCGGACCGAGCCGAAATTATGCTTCAGCCGGCTTGCCGTGTCGGAACCTTTTTCCTGGCCGAGGATCGCCACCGGCTCGCCACGGAAGCGGGCGAAGCCGCCGACGATCGCCTGGTCCTCGCCGAAATTGCGGTCGCCGGCGAGCGGCGTGAAATCGGTAAGCAGGCCCTTGATGTAGTCGATGCAATGCGGCCTGTCCGGATGGCGCGCCACCTGCACCTTCTGCCACGGCGTCAGCGCCTTGTAGGCGTCGCGCAGCGCATCGCGCGAGCGCTTCTCGAGACGGGCGATCTCATCGCCGACATCGACCGCCTCGCCGTTCTCGGCAAGCTTCTTCAGCTCAAGGATCTTGCCTTCGAGATCCTGCACAGGCTTTTCGAAATCGAGGTAATTGTACATTCTTGGGCGGACCGGCAAGTCGGAAGGCAATGACTGACGCAAGCCTGAAAATGCAGGCTGGGCGCGGTGGAACGTCGTTCTCACATAGCGGCATGACGCCTAGTCGGCAAGCGGATGATGATCGTTGACCAGACGCACCAGCCGCTCCTCCAGCACATGCGTGTAGATCTGCGTCGTTGAAATATCGGCATGGCCAAGCAACTGCTGCACGGCCCTGAGATCAGCGCCGTTCTGCAGCAGATGGCTGGCGAAAGCATGGCGCAGCACATGCGGCGATATCTTCGCCGTGGCAATGCCGGCCCGAGCGCCAAGCTCTTTCAGCTCGCGGGCAAAGACCTGTCTCGAGAGATAGCCGCTGTCGGAGGCAGCCGGAAACAGGAACGGGCTGTCGGCAAGAGCCGGCACCGCCCCCCGTGCGGCAAGCCATGTCCGCATCGCGGTGCGCGCCTTGGCCGACAGCGGCACCATGCGCTCCTTGTTGCCCTTGCCTCGCACCATGAAGAAGCGGTCGTCGCGCTGTGCCACCGTCACGGGAAGGCCGACCAGCTCCGAAACGCGCAAGCCGGTGGCGTAGAGCACCTCGACCAGCGCGTGCAGGCGCAGCGCCGCCAGCCTGTCGCCGTCATGCATGGAGGGGTCCACCGCCTCCTGCGCCGCGCGGTCGAGCAGCCGGCCGGTATCGGCCTCGCTCATCGTCTTAGGCAGCGGCCGGCCTTTCCTCGGACTGTCCAGCGTGCCGGTCGGATCGTCACCCCGCAGGCCTTCGGCGTAGAGGAACTTGAAGAACTGCCGGATCGCCGACAATTTGCGCGCCTGCGAGGTGGCGGCAAAGCCGCGCGCGGCGATGTCGTCGAGATAGGTACGGATGTCGGCGCTGGTGGCAGCGGCAAGCCCACCGCCGATCCCGACGGAAGCGTCTTCGAGGTCGCGGCGATAGGAGGAAAGCGTGTTTTCGGCCGCGCCGCGCTCGGCGCTCATCATCTCCAGGAAGGCTTCGATGCGGGCGGCGCTGTTCATTTTTTGGGATTGAGCTTTTCCGGAGGGATACGCACGCTCATTTCCGCCTTCCTCGGCTCGACGAACATGACCAGGGCGAACATCGCGCCATAGACAATGCCGGCCAGAATCGCGAGCGTCACGACAAAGCGAAACAGTGTTGGCATTAATTTTCGCCCGTCGTCTTATTCTGCATTTCCAACCCTGTGCCCTTATGAGACGCCAATCCGGCCAATTCAAGGGTGAAGCCCATAGTCCCGGTTGCGCCGCGCTTGACGCAAACAGGCTTTTGATGTCGATACGCCGCCAAAGAGGCCCTAGAAGCATGAACGCGCTACCAGCAAATCCTCCGGGCGAGAGCCATGCCGCGCTGCTCGGCCGGCTGGGCGGCCGTTCCATCGTCTTCGTCGGGCTGATGGGCGCCGGCAAGACGGCGATCGGCCGCAAGGTGGCGGCGATGCTGGCACTGCCCTTCATCGACAGCGACCAGGAGATCGAAACTGTTTCGCGCATGAGCGTCCCGGACCTGTTCGAGCGCTATGGCGAGGCGGAGTTCCGAGCACTGGAGCAGCGCGTCATCCTGCGTGTGCTGGAGCACGGGCCGCAGGTGCTGTCGACCGGCGGCGGCGCCTTCATGAACGCGCAGACGCGCGAGGCGATCGCCAGCCATGGCGTGTCGGTTTGGCTGAAAGCCGAGATCGACCTGTTGATGGAGCGCGTTTCCAAGAAACAGAACCGGCCGCTGCTGAAAAGCGCCGATCCACGCGCCGTGCTGGAACGGCTGATGGCGGAACGCTACCCGGTTTATGCCGCGGCCGACGTCGTCGTGCCGACCCGCGACGACCGCAAGGAGATCATTGCCGCCGAAGTGGTGGACGCGCTGCGCGGCCATCTCGGCGTTGCCGATATTGACGAGGTGCGGTCGTGAGCGCTGATGCAACGGTCTCTGTCGAAGTCGGGCTTGGCGAGCGTGCCTACAATATTTTGATCGGTCCCGGCCTGCTGTCACGCGCCGGCGCCGAGATTTCGCGCCGTCTGCCGGGGACGCGGGCGGCGGTCGTCACCGACGAAAACGTCGCGGCCGCGCATCTCGCGACGCTTGCGGCCGGCCTGGCAAGCGGTGGCATCCAACATGCCGTCATCACGTTGCCGCCAGGCGAAAAGACCAAGAGCTTTGCGCATCTCGAAGAGGTGGTCGACGGCGTGCTGGCCGCCAAGCTGGAGCGCGGCGACGTCGTCATCGCGCTCGGCGGCGGCGTCGTCGGCGACCTCGCCGGCTTTGCCGCCGGCATCGCGCGGCGCGGCATGAACTTCGTGCAGGTTCCGACCTCGCTGCTGGCGCAGGTCGATTCCTCCGTCGGCGGCAAGACCGGCATCAACAGCAAGCGCGGCAAGAACCTGGTCGGGGTATTCCACCAGCCTAGGCTGGTGCTGGCCGACACCGAAGTGCTCGACACGCTGCCAATCCGCGAGTTTCGCGCCGGCTATGCCGAACTGGCCAAATACGGGCTGATCGACCGGCCCGAGTTTTTCGCCTGGCTGGAAGAAAACTGGCGTCAAGTGTTTGCCGGCGGGCCGGAGCGGGCTGCGGCCATCGCCGAGGCCTGTCGTGCCAAGGCCGACGTCGTTGCCCGCGACGAGTTCGAGACCGGCGACCGCGCGTTGCTCAATCTCGGCCACACCTTAGGTCATGCGCTGGAGGCGGCGACCGGCTATGACGGCGCAAGGCTCGTGCATGGCGAGGGCGTCGCCATCGGCATGGCGCTGGCGCACCGCTTTTCGTCAAGGCTCAATTTGGCGAGCCCCGACGACGCGGCGCGTGTCGAGGCGCATCTTCGCGCCGTCGGTCTGCCCTGGCGCATGGCCGACATTCCCGGCGAACTGCCCGATGCCGAGACGCTGTTCTCCTTCATCACCCAGGACAAGAAGGTGTCGCGCGGCGCGCTGACCTTCATCCTGACGCGCGGCATCGGCCAGGCCTTTATCGCCCGGGATGTGCCGGCCTCGGAAGTGCTGGCGTTCCTCCGGGAGAACCATCCGGGTCGGCAGGAAAGCCGCCCGGGATGAGCCAGGCCGGCTGGATCGCGGCTGCCGTGCTCGCCGGCCTCGGCCTGCTGGGCTTCGTCTTGCGCCGGCGCCTGCTCGCCGCCTTCGGCTACGAGCTGCAACGCATCGAGCCGCAGCGCTCTGCGCGCGAGGAACTGCGCGGCGCCGTCGACGATTTCCGCCGCGACGGCCAGGTGGTGCGCGAGGACCGCGCCCGCATCGGCGGCCTGTTCGACCTCGAGGAGCTCGAAGTGTCGGACGTCATGGTCCACCGCACGAATATGCGCTCCGTCAACGCCGACGACCCGCCCGAAGCGGTGGTTCGCGAGATCCTGCAGAGCCCGCACACCCGCATGCCGTTGTGGAAGGGTTCGCTCGACAACATTGTCGGCGTGCTGCACGCGAAGGATCTGCTGCGCGCGCTGAACGAGGTCGGCAACGATTTTTCCAGGATCGACGTGATGAAGATCGCGTCGAAACCGTGGTTCGTGCCCGACACCACGACGCTTCAGGAGCAGCTCAATGCCTTCCTGCGCCGCAAGGCGCATTTCGCCATCGTCGTCGACGAATATGGCGAGGTCGAAGGGCTGGTGACGCTGGAAGACATCATCGAGGAGATCGTCGGCGAGATCGCCGACGAGCACGACATCGACATCCAGGGCGTCAAGCAGGAGGCCGACGGCTCCGTCGTCGTCGACGGCACGGTGCCGATCCGCGACCTTAACCGGGCGCTCGACTGGAACCTGCCGGACGAGGAAGCCACCACCATCGCCGGCCTTGTCATCCACGAGGCGCAGTCGATCCCGGACGAAAAGCAGGCCTTTACGTTTCACGGCAAGCGCTTCGTCGTCATGAAGCGCGACAAGAACCGTATCGCGCGGCTGAGGATCAAGCCGGCGATGCTTGGAGAATGACAGTGCGCACCTTGTGGCAGCCGTGGGCAGTCAGGAGTTGATGACGATCGATCGGCGAAGCCTGCTTCTGGCGTCGATGGCGGCGCTGCTGCCGGGACAGGCGGCGGCATTGCGGCTGCGTTCGCCGTCGCCCGAAACCTTCGACTATGGGCCGGCCAAGCTCGACATCTATTCCCGCGATGGCGCAAGCGGCCTGCCGGTCGTCTTCTTCGTCCATGGCGGCGCCTGGCGGGTCGGCAACCGCAACAATGTCAATTCCAAGCCTGGTTTCCTGCTCGACAATGGCTTCGGCTTCGTCTCGATCGACTACCGGATGCTGCCTGAAGCCGACGTCGCCACCCAGGCGGCAGATGTCGAACTGGCCTATCGTTACGTCCGCGCCAACATCGCCAGGCATGGCGGCGATCCGGACCGGATCGTCGCCATGGGCCATTCGGCCGGCTGCCATCTCGTCGCATTGACCGGGCTGCGCGGCGGCCTGCCCGGCGTCGCGGCGCTGGTTCTCGACGACACCAGGGCCTACGATCTGGAGGCGCTGGCCAGAAGCGGCGGCATGGCAGGGGTCTATGCCCGCGCCTTTCCCGATCCGGCGCAGTGGCGCGCGCTGTCGCCTGTCACCTATGTGGAAGGCCGCAAGCACCCGCCGACCTTCATCGCCCATTCGCGCGCGAAAGCCCGCGCGGCGGACGCGCAGGCCTTCGCCGAGCGTCTGCGCGCCACCGGAACCAAGGTCACGCTGTTCGACGGCAGCGACTATTCGCACATGTCGATCAATCGCGACTTCGGCACCGAAGGCGATGCATTGACCGCAGCGGTGATGGCCTTCCTGAGGGCGAGCCTCGGCTGAAATTTACCAGCGGGTCTTTTCACCGGGCGCCACCGGCTCGATTGCCAGGGCGTGGACGCCGGATTTCAACTCCTCGGCCAGCAGATCGTTGACTGCGCGGTGACGTTCGACGCGGCTCATGCCGGCAAAGGCGGGGGCGACGATGCGGACGCGGAAATGCGTCTCGCCAGTGCCGTCGAAGGTGGCGTGATGGCCGGAATCCACATGATGATGCCCGGCATGGAGATGGCTTTCGTTGATGACGTCCAGCCGTTCCGGCGAAAACGCCTTTTTCAGCTTACCTTCCATCGTTGCCTGTATGGACATCGCCGCTTCCCTTCACCACATCTATGTCATCGCACAAAATTCGCAATTCGCCGGTTTTATGCCGCGATTCAGCGGTTAGGGCGATCATCGCGAAAATGTCAATTCTTGTTTCGCATCAGCGAACAGCCCATAAATGGGTGAGATGAAGCCGTACCCAAAATATTTCGAGAAGATTCGCATCCGCCCGGAGAAGGACGCGGAGCTGAAGTCGCGTTCGCCGATCTGCCAGTGGGATGGCTGCAAGGAGGCCGGTACCCACCGTGCCCCGGTCGGACGGATGAAGGAAGGCGAGTATTTCCAGTTCTGCTTCGACCATGTGCGCGAGTACAACAAAGGCTTCAATTATTTCTCGGGCGTTCCCGACACCGAGATCGCCCGCTTCCAGAAGGAAGCCATGACCGGCCATCGGCCGACCTGGAAAATGGGCGTCAACGGCGCCTCGACCCGCTCCTCGCCGGACTTTGCCCAGGCGCGCTCCGGTCGCGCCGGCTACTACAATCGCATGCGCGATCCGTTCGACCTGTTCAAAGGCCCGAAAGACCCGCGCGAAGCACGCGAGCGCAAGGCCAAGCCGCTTGAGGCCAAGGCACTGGAAACGCTTGGCCTTGATACAAAGGCAACTGGCAAGGATATCAAGGCGCGCTATAAGGAACTTGTGAAACGCCACCACCCGGATGCGAATGGCGGCGACAGAGGTTCGGAAGACCGGTTCCGCGATGTGCTCCAGGCGTATCGCGTGCTCAAGCAGGCAGGTTTGTGCTGAGCGACCATACGGTTCGTGTCGCTTTCCAACTTTCATAAGGTTGGAAAAGGCTCTAAGACCGCCCCCGAACAAAATCGATTGCCGGCGAAACGCGGCGTTTCGCTTGTGGAGACGTTGATAGAGATGAACAAGGTCGATCGCGACATCGCCAACCTGCCCGACACCACGGTGTCGGTGAAGGAGACATTCGGCTTCGACTCCAAGATGGTGGTGCCGGCCTATGCGGTGACGAGCGAGCATGTCCCCGACATCGATCCGGACTACCTGTTCGACAAGAACACGACCATGGCGATCCTCGCCGGCTTTGCCTACAATCGCCGGGTCATGGTGTCCGGTTACCACGGCACCGGCAAGTCGACGCATATCGAACAGGTCGCCGCCCGCCTCAACTGGCCCTGCGTGCGTGTCAATCTCGATAGCCATGTCAGCCGTATCGACCTCGTCGGCAAGGACGCCATCGTGGTCAAGGACGGGCTGCAGATCACCGAATTCCGCGACGGCATCCTGCCCTGGGCCTACCAGCACAATGTCGCACTGTGCTTCGACGAGTACGATGCCGGCCGTCCGGACGTGATGTTCGTCATCCAGCGCGTGCTGGAATCGTCGGGCCGGCTGACGCTGCTCGACCAGAGCCGGGTCATCCGCCCGCACCCGGCCTTCCGGCTGTTTTCGACCGCCAACACGGTTGGGCTGGGCGACACCACCGGCCTCTACCACGGCACCCAGCAGATCAACCAGGCGCAGATGGACCGCTGGTCGATCGTCACCACGCTGAACTACCTGCCGCACGACAATGAAGTGAACATCGTGCTGGCCAAGGCCAAGCACTACCGCGATGGCAAGGGCAAGGAGATCGTCAACAAGATGGTGCGCGTCGCCGACATGACGCGCTCGGCCTTCATCAACGGCGATTTGTCGACGGTTATGAGCCCGCGCACGGTTATCACCTGGGCCGAGAATGCCGAAATCTTCGGCAATATCGGCATGGCGTTCCGGCTGACCTTCCTCAACAAATGCGACGAGCTGGAACGCTCGCTGGTCGCCGAATTCTATCAGCGCGCCTTCGGCGAAGATCTGCCGGAATCGGCTGCCAATGTGGTGCTGGGCTAAGCAGAGTCTCGATGGCGGGTCCGGGCGACAACACGCGAAACAAATCCAAGACCGGCGCTGAGAATGACAGCTTCAAGCGCGCCGTCACCGTCTGCATGCGCGCCATTGCCGGCGACAAGGATCTCGAGGTCGGCTTCGCCAAGGACCGGCCGGCGCTGGCCGGCAGCCGCGCCCGGCTGCCCGAATTGCCGAAGAAGGCATCAAAGGCCGACATCGCCATCACCCGCGGGCTCGGCGATTCCATGGCGCTGAAGCGCGCCTGCCACGATGCGCGCATCCACACCAGGCTGGCACCGGAAGGCAAGCAGGCCCGCGCCATCTATGACGCGGTCGAGCAGGCCCGGGTGGAGGCGATCGGCAGCCGCGCCATGCAGGGCGTCGCCGACAATATCGGCTCGATGCTGGAGGACAAATACGCCAGGGCCAACCTCATCGACGTCAAGGACAAGGCCGACGCGCCGATCGAGGAGGCGCTGGCGCTGATGGTGCGCGAAAAGCTGACCGGCCGCACTGTGCCGAAGAGCGGCGAACGGCTGGTCGATCTCTGGCGCCCTTGGGTCGAGGAAAAGGCCAGTGCCGATCTCGACGGGCTGTCGGCAAAGCTCGACGACCAGCAGGCGTTCGCCCGCGTGGTGCGCGAGATGCTCGCCTCCATGGAAATGGCCGAGGAGCTCGGCGATGACCAGGAGACGGAAGACTCGGAGGACAACGACGAAAACCAGCCGCAAGGCGAGGAGCAGAGCGAGGAGGGCGGCGAAGACGATTCGGGCTCCGAGCAGTCGCAGTCCGAGGATACAGAGGCATCGTCGGACGACGAGCAATCGGCCGAGACAGAGGCCTCCGACGCCACCGCCGAGGATCTCTCCGACGATGACGACGCCGATGCGGAGACGCCCGGCGAGGCGCGCCGCAACGACAATCCCTTCACCAATCTGCCGAAAGAGATCGACTACAGGGTCTTCACCACGGCCTTCGACGAGACCGTAGGTGCGGAGGAACTGTGCGAGGAGGAGGAGCTCGACCGGCTGCGCGCCTTCCTCGACAAGCAGCTCGCCAACCTTTCCGGCGTCGTCGGGCGGCTGGCCAACCGGCTGCAGCGCCGCCTGATGGCGCAGCAGAACCGCTCCTGGGATTTCGACCTCGAAGAAGGCTATCTCGATCCGGCACGGCTGGTGCGCGTCGTCATCGACCCGATGCAGCCTTTGTCCTTCAAGCAGGAGCGCGATACCAAATTCCGCGACACGGTGGTGTCGCTGGTGCTCGACAATTCGGGTTCGATGCGCGGCCGGCCGATCACAGTCGCCGCCACCTGCGCCGACATCCTGGCGCGCACGCTGGAACGCTGCGGCGTCTCGGTCGAAATCCTCGGCTTCACCACCCGCGCCTGGAAGGGCGGGCAGGCGCGCGAGAAATGGCTGAAGGAAGGCAAGCCGCCGAACCCCGGCCGGCTCAACGATCTGCGCCACATCATATACAAATCCGCCGACCATCCGTGGCGGCGGGCGCGCCGCAATCTCGGCCTGATGATGCGCGAGGGACTGCTCAAGGAAAACATCGACGGCGAGGCGCTGCTGTGGGCGCACAACCGGCTGATCGCGCGGCCGGAGCAGCGTAAGATCCTGATGATGATCTCGGACGGCGCGCCGGTCGACGATTCGACGCTGTCGGTCAATCCGGGCAATTATCTCGAGCGGCATCTGCGCGCCATCATCGAGCTCATCGAGACGCGCTCGCCGGTCGAGCTTTTGGCCATCGGCATCGGCCACGACGTCACCCGCTACTATCGCCGCGCCGTCACCATCGTCGATGCCGAAGAACTGGCCGGCGCCATGACCGAGCAGCTGGCCTCGCTGTTCGCCGAGGAAACCGTGCGCGATACGCGGCGCGGCGGCATGCGGCGCGCCGGATGATTTTTTCCCGCGGCGGCTTTTGGCAGAAGCTTTTGGCCGCCATTGCGTTGTTCGGCATCACTTTGGCGCCGGCTGTCGCTGCCGGGCCGGCCTCGGTCGAGCCGGCCGAAATCTCGGCCCGGCCCATAACCCAGTTTCGCATCGGCAATGACGAAAAACAGTTCGGGCCGCTCGAATTCGTCGGCGGGCTCGAAATGACCTCGCCGACGCGCGATTTCGGCGCGCTGTCGGCGCTTCGGTTCCTCAAGCCCGGCAGCGATTTCATCGGCGTTGCCGACACCGGTTTCTGGTTCTTCGGCACCCTCGTTCACGATGCCGACAAGCGGCCTTCCGGCATCCAGAATTTTAGCATGCAGCAGATGGTCGATGCGGCCGGCCAGCCGATCGACGAGAAATGGGCGGTCGATGCCGAAGGCCTCGCGGTCAAGGACGGCATTGCCACGGTCGGTTTCGAGCGCGATCACCGTATCGCAGAGTTCAACATCGATCCGGACGACATGAAGGCGCCGTTCAGGCAATTGGACTTCCTGATTCCGGCCTGGGAACTTCGCCGCAATCGCGGCTTCGAGACCGTCACCCGCGCCCATCCTTACGGGCAGCACGCGGGCGGGCTGGTCGTGGTGTCGGAAAAGAGCCTCGACAAGACCGGCAACATCTTTGCCGCGATCATCGAAGGGCCGCGCAAGGGCGTCTTCACCATCAAGCGCAATGGCGATTTCGACATCACCGACGGCGCCTTCCTGCCGGATGGCGACCTGTTGCTTCTTGAGCGCAGTTTTTCGATGGCCGGCGGCGTCAAGATGCGGCTGCGGCGCATCTATGGCGAAAGCGTCGAGAAGGGCGCCGTCGCCGACGGGCCGGTGCTGCTCGAAGCCGACATGGGCTACCAGATCGACAACATGGAAGCGCTCGACGTCTGGACCCGCGACGATGGCGCGCTGATCGTGTCGCTGATGTCCGACGACAACCACTCGATCCTGCAGCGCAATCTTTACCTGGAATTTGTGCTGCACGAGGATTGACGCGCGACCGGCCTGTTGGCTGACAGCATCGCTGGCGTTTCCGCGCCGTTTTGCAGCGCTGGCAATTTCCCTTGCAATTTCCCCTGGCGATTTTCTCTGGCAATGACCCGCGTCGCGGGTTTTCCAGCCGGCTTTCACCATCTGCAAAAATACTTTAGTTGTGACTTGACAATTCGTGTCATCGGCGAAATACTCAAGTCCATGCTTAAGTATTCCGAGATCGACAGCATCCTGCGGGCTCTTGCCGAGCCGACGCGCCGGGCAATCCTGGAAAGGCTGAGCCGCGGGCCGGCCACCGTCAGCCAGTTGGCGGAGCCGTTCGGCATGACCTTCGCCGCCGTGCTCCAGCATCTCCAGGCGCTGGAAGCGTGCGGGCTGATCCGCAGCGAGAAGGTCGGACGCGTGCGCACCTGCCGGATCGAGCCCGGCGGGCTCGCCCCGCTCGCCGACTGGATCGCCGCGCGCCGCACGCCGGCCGAACGCCACCTCGACCGTCTCGGCCAGATTCTGGCGGAGACGGACCAACCGGACGCAACACTCCACGACCAGGAAAAGGACGACAAGAAATGAACCAGATTGCCCCCGTGAACGACGAGCAGTCCGTCATCCATTCAAGCTTCACGATCGAGCGGACCTACCCGCAATCGCCCGAACGCGTCTTCCTCGCCTTTGCCGACAAGGCGACGGTGCGGCGCTGGCGCGTCGAAGGCGACGGCTTCACCATCGCCGAATTCACCTTCGATTTCCGTGTCGGCGGCGGCGAGGTTTCGCGGTTCAGCTACCAGGGCGGCCCGGAGATCAGGCTCGATGCGCAGTTCCAGGACATCGTCCCTGACCGGCGCATCGTATTTTCATACCGGATGGCGGTCGGGGCGCAGCCGCTGTCGGCGTCGCTCACCACGGTCGAGCTTGCACCCTCCGGCGAGGGCACCCGCCTGACTTATACCGAACAGGGTGCGTTCTTCGATGGCGTCGATTCAGCGCAAGGGCGCGAGGAGGGCACACGCGGGCTGCTGCAGGCGCTCGCCGCCGAGCTTCAGAAGGCGAGGTAGAGGCTCGTCGGCGTACCGGGCGGCGTCCAACAAGGGCCCGCTCGGATTGCGAGGGGCCTATTGCCCTTTGCTCGCGATCCAGACGACGTGCCGGGCGCCGCGCTTGCCGTGGGCCCGCACCTTGACCTCCTCGACCGTGAAGCCGGCCTGCCTGAGCCTTCGGGTGAAAGCTGCGTCAGGGCCTTGCGACCAGACCGCCAGCACACCGCCGGGTTTGAGCGCAGCGCGTGCGGCGCTGAGGCCGGCTGCGCTGTAGAGCGCATCGTTGGCCTTGTAGACGATGCCCTCGGGGCCGTTGTCGACATCGAGCAGGATCGCGTCCCAGGTCGATGCTTGCGAACGGATGAGCTGACCGACATCGGTCTCGCGAATGCTGACGCGCCGGTCGTCAAGGCAACCGTCGAAAACTTCGGCCATCGGGCCGCGCGCCCACGCCACGACCGCCGGCACCAATTCGGCAACGGTGACCTGCGCATCGTCGCCGAGCTCGGCCAGCGCCGCGCGCAAGGTAAAGCCCATGCCGAGGCCGCCGATCAGGATGTTTGGGGTCCGGCAGCCGGCAATCCTTTGACAGGACAGTTTCGCCAGCGCCTCTTCGGAACCGCTGAGCCGGCTGTTCATCAGCTCGTTGGCGCCAAGCATGATCGAGAATTCGCCGCCGCGCCGCTTCAGGCGGAGTTCCTGTCCGCCGTCAGGCGTTTTTGCCGAATCAAGCTGGACCCAAGGGATCAAGGCTAGGCCGCCAGTGCCGGCTGGCTCCAGCGGGCGGCAAGCAGCCGGTAGGGGATCAGCGCCACCACCGCTATGACCAGCTTGACGCCGAGATCGCCGAGCGCCCAGGAAATCCAGCGCATCGTCTCGACCGGCAGCACGCCCATCAGCGGCGCGGTTTCCAGCGCAAAGCCGTCATTGGGCCCGGCGAAGGCGAACGCCGCCGCGAAGGCGACGGTGAAAAACACCACCGTATCGAAGACGGAGCCGACCAGGGTGCCGACGATCGGCGCGCGCCACCAGCTCTGCCGGCGCAGCCGGTTGAACACGGTGACGTCGAGCAACTGCGCGGTGAGAAAGGCCGCACCCGACGCCGCGGCAATACGCACCAGCCGGTCGGCGGCGGTCTCGAATTCGATCAGGCCGTGGCGAAACAGCAGCGGTGGGATGACGATCGAGCAGACCACCGCTGTCATGAAGCCGACAAAGACGATCCTGCGCGCCACCGCCGGCCCATAACGGCGATTGGCGAGATCGGTGACCAGGAAGGAGAACGGATAGGTGAAGGCGCCCCAGGTCAGGATGTCGGCCAGCGACAACCCGCCGATTGCACCCTGCATCGGGAACTGCACGAGGATGTTCGAGGCCACGACGACGAGCGCCATGGCCGCCACGAAGGGCAGGTACCGCGAGAGGAAAATCATTTTTTTATCCTGGGTAATGGAACCAGCGGAACGCGATCCGGAACCCGGTCGCGCCCTGGAAGGCGGCCGCCGCCGAAAAACTCAGGCGGCCGGCTGTTCGGCGAGCTTCTTGGCGATCTGCTTCTTCAACAGGCGGGCGCGCTGCGACAATTCCTTGGCATCGGCCTTGGCCAGGAAGGCATCGAGGCCGCCGCGATGCTCGACCGAACGCAGCGCGTTGGCCGAAATGCGCAGGCGCACATTCTGGTTCAGCGCTTCCGAGATCAGCGTCACATTGACGAGATTGGGCAGGAAGCGACGCTTGGTTTTGTTGTTGGCGTGGCTCACATTGTTGCCGGACATGACTGCCTTGGCAGTGAGTTCGCAGGTGCGGGACATGGTTCTAACCTTCGGTTCTCGGTCCTGGCCAAACATTCGACCCGCGCCGGGTGGCGCGCGGTTTCGGTCAGGCGGCCTTATGGAAAAAGTTGGCGTTCCATAGTTGCATTTCGCCGATGCGTCAAGCTTGGGGTTGCTTCGGGGATGGGGAATCGCACTTTCGGAGTAGGTGTCGTCGGTGAAGCTGCTGATCGCCCCCTCAGGAGGAGATGTTGCTGTCCCGCGGATCTCTCAAGACCTAGGTTCCTCGCCCACCGCGAAGCGGGGGAGAGGTGGCCGCGAAGCGGCCGGAGAGGGGCCTTTTCGTAGAGCGCCGTTCCCCCTCTCCGTCTCGGCTTCGCCGAGCCACCTTTCCCCCCCACTTTCGTGCACTTTCGTGGGGGCGAGGAACGCAAGCTGGAGTGAAGCCGCAACCCTTTCCCTCTGCCGGGCCGAGGCAGATCGGCAAATTCGTCGAGGTCGCCACATTTTGTTCTTGCTTTGTGCCGGCAGCTATGCTACTAATTTCGGTATGGTGCTAATTGGCTCCAACGACCCGCCCGCCGAGGCGGGTTTTTTATTTTGGCCGTCGACCAGCCCCAACGTTGCCTGCCGACGGCGCCTTTCACATTAAGGCCGGAATTCAGCCTATAAGCGGTCGCACAGGGACATGCCAGACCGGAGCCGCCCGTCCGGTCGACAATCAAGGACCCGCCATGCCTCGTTCTTTCCTCCATGCCCTGGTCGTGCTGATGGCCGTCGCGCTTTCGACGACGGTTTCGGCCGCTGAGCCGCAATCCTTCACGGGCGAATATTCGGTGTCGTTCCTCGGCCTCTCCGTGGCCAAGGCGAAATTCTCCAGCCATTACGAGGGTGACACCTATTCGATCGAGGGCAGCGTTTCCGCCGCCGGGCTCGCCACTTTGTTCGACGATACGCGAGGCACGATCTCGTCGAAGGGCAAGATTTCGGGCAAGCAGTTGCAGCCGCAAGCGTTCCACGCCGACTACACGTCCGGCAAGAAGGCATCGATGATCGACATCCAGTTTGCCAACGGCGTCGTCACCTCGACCAAGGTCGTGCCTGAGCCGAAGAAGCGCAATCCCGAGAATTGGATACCGCTGGTCGGCAGCCATCTCGTATCGGTCCTCGATCCGATGGCCGCCACCGTCATCCATGCCGACAGCCTCGACCAGGTCTGCGGGCGCACGGTGAAGCTCTATGACGGCGAAATGCGTGCCGATCTGAAACTGAGCTACGAGTCCAAAGGGTCGATCTCGGTGACCGGCTACAAGGGCGATACGGTCACCTGCAGGCTGGGCTTCGAGCCGGTGGCCGGCTACCGCAAGAATCGCAAGGCGCTGAACTACCTGAAGAAACGCAGCCGCATCATGGTGACGTTTGCACCGGTCGGCCAAAGCGGCGTATATGCGCCGATCCGCGCCACGGTCAGCACGCAAATCGGCCCGTTGACGATCAGCGCGGAGCGGTTCGAAGCGAACGAATAGGCGTGATGGTGCGCCGCCAACGATGGGCAGGGGGCGACGGGTATGGCGCGCGCAACACTGATCGGCTTCTCCGCGGTCGCCATGTGGGCGCTGCTGGCGCTGCTTACGGATGCTTCGGGCGCCGTGCCGCCGTTCCTGCTTTCGGCAATCACCTTTACGATCGGCACTTGCGTCGGGCTGGTTGCCCGGCTGTTCATGCCGGCAGCCGATGGCGCCGCGAAGATACCGCGCCAGGTTTGGGTGATCGGCATTGCCGGCCTGTTCGGCTACCACTTCTTCTACTTCACCGCGCTGCGCAATGCGCCGGCCGTCGAGGCCAGCCTGATCGCCTATCTGTGGCCGCTGCTGATCGTGCTCGGATCGGCGCTGATGCCTGGCGAGCGGCTGGCCTGGAACCACGTCGCCGGCGCGCTGCTCGGCCTTGCCGGCACGGTCCTGATCGTCACCAAGGGCGGCGGGCTTGCCTTCGACGCGCGTTATGCCTTCGGCTACGCCATGGCCGGCGTCTGCGCGGTGCTGTGGTCGTCCTATTCGCTGTTGTCGCGGCGCTTCCCGTCGGTGCCGACCAGCATCGTCACCTGGTTCTGCGCCGTCACCGCGGCGCTTTCGCTGGTCTGCCATCTGTTGCTTGAACAGACGGTGCTGCCCGCCGGCGCCGGCCAGTGGCTGGCCGTGCTCGGCCTCGGTCTGATGCCGGTGGGGGCGGCGTTCTATGCCTGGGACATCGGCGTCAAGCGCGGCAGCATCCAGGTGCTGGGGGCGGCGAGCTATGCCGCGCCGCTGCTGTCCACTCTGGTGCTGATCGCCGCCGGCTTCGCCGAGCCGTCATGGCGCATCCTCGCCGCCTGCGTGCTGATCACCGGCGGCGCGGCACTGGCGGCGAAATCGCTGTTCCTCCGCAAGAGGGCCGCGAGCGAGGCAAACGCATGATGCCGTTTCCCGGCGGCATCGATGCCAATGCCAATGCGACGCTGCTGTTTTCGCTGGCGGCAGCGGTGATTTACGCGTTCAGCCTCGGCATGCCGCCGCGCCTTTCGCTGTCGGCGGCAAGGACATTGGCGGTGGCGATGCTGGCGGTGCTGGTCGCACAGCAGGGCGGCCCATGGCTGCTCGTCGCCGCGCTCGGCGTCAGTGCCGTCGGCGACGCCTTCTTGTCGCGCGACGGCGAGAAGGCATTTCTTGGCGGCACGGCCAGTTTTCTTGCCGCGCACGTGCTTTACGTCGTGCTGTTCCTGCGTGCCGGCGGCGGCCTCGGGCTGCTTTCGACCGAGCCGTGGCGGGCAGCGATCGTGCTGGCGATGATCGTGTCGGTGCTGGCCATGCTTTTCGCGCTCCGGCGCCGCATCGGCCCGGCCTTGCGTTTGCCGATTGGCATCCATGCCGCGGCACTGCTTGCCATGAGCCTTGCGGCGCTCACCCTGAACAGCGTCGGGGTCGTAGGCGGCGTCGTCCTGCTCATCCTGTCCGACGGGCTGCTCGCCGCGGAAAATTTCCTGCTGCCCGCCATCTCGCCGCACCGCATTTGGGTGCGCTATGGGGTCTGGGCACTGTACTACGCCGGCCAGCTGGCGATCACGCTGGGTTTCCTGCTGGGCTAGGTGCCTAGGGCGTGCCCGGCAGCCAGCCTGGTTCGGCAAGTTCGAAGGCGGCGAAATCGAAGCCCGGCGCCACGGTGCAGCCGACCAGGGTCCATTCGCCGAGGCTGCGTGCCGACTGCCACCAGCCTGCCGGCACGACGATCTGCGGCCGCTCGCCCGCGGCAAGCGCCGTACCGAGGATCTCCTCGATGACGGTACCGCCTTCTCGATGTATCGACAGCGCCAGCGGCGCACCGTCATAGAAATGCCAGACCTCGGCCGCGTCCTTGACCCGGTGCCAGGCCGACAATTGGTCCTTCTCGAGGAGGAAATAGATCGCCGTCGAATGGCCGCGGGCGCCTGCCGCGCCGTCGCGAAAGGTCTCGGCATACCAGCCGCCTTCCGGATGCGGCTTCAGGCCGAGCAGGGCGATGATTTCGGCGGAACTGGTCATCGCTGTTGCGCTCAGAAATTGTCCTTGCGCTTGCGGATCTCGGCGAACACTTCGGCGTCGGAGGCGTTCTCGAGGCCGAGATGCCTGCGGATCGCCGGATCGTGCCAGCGCAGGAACGGATTGGTCGACAGTTCCTCGCCGATGGTCGTCGGCAGCGTCGGTTTGCCGTCGGCGCGCAGCGCCTCGACCTTGGCGGCGCGCTCTTTTAGCGCCGAATTGGTCGGGTCGACGGTCAGCGCGAAACGGGCATTGGCCAGCGTATACTCATGGCCGCAATAGACGACCGTCTCGGCCGGCAGCGCCGCGAGCTTCTTCAGGGATTCGTACATCACCGGCGGCTTGCATTCGAGCAGCCGCCCACAGCCGAGCGCAAACAGCGTGTCGGCGGCGAATGCCACTTTCGACGCCGGCAGATGATAGGTGACATGGCCGGCGGTATGGCCGGGTGTGGCGATGACCTCGATCCGCTCGTCGCCGAGATGGACGACCGAGCCTTGCTCGACGGTTTCGTCGATGCCGGGAATCTTCGCCTTTTCGGCTTCCGGCCCGACAATGCGCAGCTTGAAACGCTCCTTCAGCGCCAGATTGGCCTCGACATGGTCGAGATGGTGGTGAGTGGTCAGGATCATCGTCGGGGTCCAGCCGGTGCGCTTGATCGCCGCCAGGATCGGCGCCTCCTCGGGCGCATCGATGAGCGCCGTCTGACCGCTTTTCGGGTCGTGCACCAGCACGCCGAAATTGTCGCTGCGGCACATGAATTGTTCGATCTCGACCGGCATCGCATCTCTCCCTTTATTGCCGCAGACATAGGGCGCCTGCCAGCCGATGTCATCTGCCTTTGTTGAACTTGGACTGCTTCGAAGCTACCGTCCCGCGCATGCATTCAGACATTGTCGATCTCCGTTCGTTTTATTCGACCACGCTCGGCCGCCTGGCCGAACGCTCGATCACCATGGCGCTGTCCTCGATATGGGCCGTCGTGCCCAACGAGCGGCTGGTCGGCCTCGGCTACACCTTGCCGTGGCTGGAGCGCTTCGGCAGCGATGCCGAGCGCGTCTTTGCCTTTATGCCGGCAACGCAGGGCGCGGTGGTGTGGCCGGCGACGGGGCCGACGGCGACCGCCCTGGTCTTCGATGAGGAACTGCCGCTGGTCGATTCCTGCATCGACCGCATGCTCCTCGTCCATTCGCTCGAACATGTCGAGAACCCACGCGAGACGCTGAACGAGATCTGGCGGGTGCTGTCGCCGGCCGGCCGTGTCGTCATCGTCGTGCCCAACCGGCGCGGCGTCTGGGCACGCTTCGAGCGTACGCCTTTCGGCAATGGCCGGCCGTTCTCGCGCGGCCAGCTGACCGAATTGCTGCGCGAAGCGAATTTCACGCCGGCGGCGTGGTCCGATGCGCTGTTCTTCCCGCCGTCGCCGCGACGTTTCATGATGCAGTTCCACAATGTGCTGGAACGTGCCGGCCGGCGCTTCTGGCCGATCTTTTCGGGCGTTATCGTCGTCGAGGCGCAGAAGCGGCTCTATCAAGGCGTGCCGGTCGCCCAGCGCGCGTCCCGCCGCGTCTTCGTGCCGGTTCTCTCGCCGCATGGCGCGCCGACGCTTGGCCGGCTGTCGCGGGCCGAACACCCGGCACCGCCAGGATGACGCGTTCGTGATCCGAGACGTGCTTTTTCACGCCTATCTGACGATATCAGGTTTGCTGTCCGATTGAAGGCCGTGCGGCCGATCCCTATGACCGGTTTGGCATTGCTGCGAATGCAAGGATTTAACCGATGGATGATCGTCCGGATGTCGAGGCCAGCGCCCAGAAGCTTGCCACGTCGATCGAAGCCAGCAGCCTGCGTGAGCAGCTGGCAACAATCAAATTGGCACTGACCAGCTCGCCGGTGCGAAAACAATTGCTTTGGGCAGCGATCGGCATCGTCGCCGTCATCGTGGCGAGCTCGATCGGGCAGGTTCTGCTCAATCGCTGGAACCAGCCTTTCTACGACGCGCTGGCGCGGCGCGACATGCCGGCTTTCCTGCATCAGCTACTGGTCTTTGCCGGCATCGCCGGCGGGCTTGTGGTGCTCAATGTCGGCCAGACCTGGCTCGACCAGATGCTCCGCCTGAAGCTGCGCGAGGCGCTGACGCTCGACCTGATCGACGAATGGATGCGGCCGGCGCGTGCCTTCCGGCTGACCCATGCCGGCGCCATCGGCGTCAATCCCGACCAGCGCCTGCAGCAGGATGCCGGGCATCTCTCCGATCTTTCCACCGGTCTTGGCATCGGCCTGCTGCAGTCCTGCATCCTGCTTGCCTCGTTCGTTGGGGTCTTGTGGTCGCTGTCTTCCGGCTTCGTCTTCCACATAGGCGGCCATTCGCTGGCCATACCCGGCTACATGGTCTGGGCGGCGATCCTTTATGCTGGCACCGCCTCCTGGTTGAGCTGGCTGGTCGGGCGACCGTTGATCCGCTTCAACAACGATCGCTATACGCGTGAGGCGGAGCTGCGCTCCTCGGTGGTTCGCGTCAACGAGAATGTCGATGCCATCGCGCTGGCGCATGGCGAGGCCGATGCCAGGCGCCGGCTCGAATTCGATCTCGGCACGGTGCTGGGCGCCATGCGGCGCATCTACAGCGCGCAGATCAATCTTTCCTGGGTTACCGACACCTATGGCTGGATCACTGTCGTCGCGCCGATTCTGGTCGCCTCACCGGTCTATTTCGCCGGCGATATCAGCTTTGGCGGCTTGATGATGGCAGTCGGCGCTTTCAACCAGGTCCATTCGTCGCTGCGCTGGTTCATCAACAATATCGGCGGCATCGCCGATTGGCGCGCTACGCTGATGCGGGTCGCCGACTTCCGCATCGCGCTTGGCGACACCGACGCGCTGCACGATACGGAAAGGCGCATTTCGTTCGGCGAAAACCCGGACGGCAGCCTGACATTCGAGAAACTCGAGATCGCCTCGCCGGAGGGATGCACCAAGCTTGCCGAGCCGCATGTCGAAATCCGCGCCGGCGACCGGGTCATGATCACCGGAGATCCGGGCGCCGGCAAGACGCTGTTCTTCCGGGCCATTGCCGGTCTGTGGCCATGGGGCAGCGGACGGATCGGCATGCCGGCCGGAGAAGCGCCGATCTTTGTTCCGCGTACCCCCTATTTTCCGCTCGGCAAGCTGCGCGAGGTGCTCAACCATTCAGACGGCGCGGCGGAGGCGAGCGATGCCGAGATCTCGGAGGTGCTGGCCGATGTCGGGCTGCAACGCCTGTCGTCCTCGCTCGATCGCTCGGCGCGCTGGGAGCGTGAGCTCAGCGACGACGAGCAGCGTCTGCTGGCCTTTGCCAGGCTGGCCTTGCGACGGCCGAAATGGGTGATCATCGACGAGGCGCTGGACGCGTTCGACGGCCCAACGCTGAGGCAAGTGCTGTCGATGCTGGAGAAGCGCCTTCCCGATGCCGCGATCCTCAATATCGGCCGCGGCCAGCACAATGCCCGCTTCTTCCGGCGGGCGTTGACCATCGTCAAGGATGCCGGCCAGCCGCCACTCAAGCCGGCCCGTATCAGGGCAGGTGCCATCGAACCGCCCCCGGTTGTCGTTTCGGCTGGCCGAAAGAAATAGAAGGCAAGCTTTATTTCGCCGCGATCGCGGCGAAAAACTGTCGCGATCGTTTCAGATGGGAACGTTCCGATCGGCCATGCTTGACGCTCTCGCCCTGCTCGCCTGCCTTGCCTGCACCCCGGCGGCACCTGCGGCCGCACCGGCCAATGCAATTGCCGTCGATGTCGAGCTGGTGCTGGCCGTCGACATCTCGCAGTCAATGGATGAAAGGGAGTTTGCCCTGCAGCGCGCCGGCTATGTCGCGGCGCTGCGCCACCCCGACTTCATCAACGCCGTGCGTGCCGGCACCTTCGGCCGCATCGCCATCGCCTATTTCGAATGGGCCGGCACCATCCGCGACGATGCGGTCATTGCCTGGCAGGTCGTCGACAGCAAGGAGAGCGCCAACGCTTTCGCCGACAAGATCGCGGCCCGCCCGTTCAGGAGCTTTCGCGGCACCTCGATTTCCGGTGCTGTGGCTTTCGGCGCCGAGCTTTTCAACGGCACGGCCTTCACCGGCAAACGCCGCGTCATCGACGTCTCGGGGGACGGCCCAAACAACACCGGCTTGCCGGTCACAACGGCACGCGATGCGGCGCTGGCGAAGGGCATCGTCATCAACGGGCTGCCGATCCTGATCAGCCCGTCACCCACCTTCAGCCATCTCGACCGGTATTATGCCGAATGCGTTACCGGCGGGCCGGGCTCGTTCGTGCTGCCGATCTATGCTGCTTCCGAATTCGCCACCGCCACTCGCCGCAAACTGATCCTCGAGGTCAGCGGCATCGAGTATCCCAAGGTGGATCCGAGGACGATCCGCATCGACGCACCGATCGACTGCCTGCAAGGCGAGCGCGACCGGCGGTTTTTCTCGGACCCATATTTCCCGGAACTTGACCGATAAGGCTGGCCCAGGGGTAAGCTAGGCTGGTGGCAGGCCGAAGGCCGGGAACAGAGATGGCCCGAGCGGCCCTATGAAGATCGTCAAGGAAGCGATCCCGCCCTCGGCTGCGTCGAACACATGCAGGGAATGGGCCCGCCATTCAGGGCCATCGTGGCTGCGGGAATAAACCCCGACCGCCGGCTGGGCATTGGCGCGGGTGGCCAGCGTGCGGAAGCCGCCAAACCTCGGCCAGACGGTCTCGAAGAAACCGCGGATCGCTTCGCGGCCTTGATACCATTCACGCCAAGGCGGCATGGTATAGATGGCGTCCTCACGCAGCAGCTCGATCAAGCCGTCGAGATTGGCGGCCTGCCAGGCCTGCATGTAGCGTTCGAGCAGCAGGCCTTCTTCGGGGCTGGGCCGTGATCGGCTGGCCGGCCGTCCCTGAGGATAGCGCGCCGCCAGCGTTACGCGGGCCCGCTGCAACGCGCTGTTGATCGAAGCCGTCGATCCGCCCAGCAAACGCGCCGTCTCGACGGCCGACCATCCGAGGACGTCGGCAAGCAGCAGCGCGGCGCGCTGCCTGGGCGGCAGATCCTGGATCGCCGCGACGAAGGCGAGCTGGACGGCCTCGCGGCTCTCGTAACGGGCTTCCGGACCTGGCTCGCTGCCGGCAACGTCTGGAAGCTCGGCGTCGGGGTAGGGCTCCAGCCAGGCGATGTCGGCTACCGGCCCGCCTATGGCCGCCCCGTGCGAGGGCTGCCGTCCGGGTTCCCGGAGAATGCGACGCGCCCTCGACCTCGCCTTGATGGCGTTGAGGCAAGCGTTGGTCGCGATCATGTAGAGCCAACCGCGAACCGAACCTCGCCCGTCGAACTCCGATCTTGCGCGCCAGGCGCGAAGCAACGTGTCCTGGACGAGGTCGTCGGCCTCGTGCAGCGAACCCATCATGCGATAACAATGCAGCTTGAGCTCGCGGCGATGCGCGGCCGTGACCTTCTCGAAGGCCAGCCGATCGAGGATCGGCTGGCCTGCTGGTTCCAGAGGTGGTTGAGCGTCTGTCATGTGGCTTGTGCGGTTAGGAGCGAGCGTTGCATTACGCGCCCCTCAGGCGGCCGGGGCAAGCCCGCTACCGCTCACCATGAAGGAACTGCCTTGCGGCTGGCCGGTGGCGAGTGCGACCACCGCCCGTCCGACATCGGCCGGCGTTTGCATGTCGGTCATGGCGGCGATGAAGTCCGCCGGCTGGATGCCCATATAGGCCGCTATGCTGTCGACGCCGGCCTTGCCCACGCCGGTTTCCGGCATGATGCGCATCGGCGCGAGCGCCATGAAGCGCAGGCCGAGGCCAAGCCGGTCGGCCTCCTTCTGGCTATGACCGGCCAGGAACATCTGCATGCGTTTTGCGCCGGCATAGCCGCCGGCGTTCGGTGGTCCGCCGGTCAAGGCCGCGCCGCTGGAGATCAGAACGATCCGGGTCCCCGGCTTGAGCGGACGCCGCAGAGCGGCCCGGCAAAACAGGAACGACGCCTTGACGTCCGTGTCCCAATTTGCCGAGAACGCCTTCCAGTTCTGTTCATGCACCGGCGCAGAAGGCGCCAGCGCACCTGCGCAGATCACCAGCACGTCCGGCTCAAGCGCGGCGAAGACCTTATCCGGGGCGGAGTCCACCGTAGCATCGACCGCGAGCGTCTTCACGCCCGAGACCTCCCAGGCAAATTGCGCCAGGGCCTGTTTTCCGCGGGCAACGGCCAGCACCGTCGCTTTCTCCTTGAGAGCGGCCTCCGCGATCGAGCGGCCGACACCACGGCTGCCTCCGACGACGACGACATTCTGATTTTGCAACGATCCCATAGATCACCTCTCGTTCCCGGCCGCCGGACCATCCAGGCGCGCTCATCGATAAGGACAGCGCAGGTGGGTGGAAATCATCGGTGCCAGGCGGAAAATATTTTTCAGGTGACGGCAGAGCTCGTGCAAAGGCAGCTCGGAGCAGCAACGGCAACGGCGCGCCAGTTTTGTATTCAGCTTCATTACCTCGGGGGTAATCGACCAGCGCGCAAGGCCTCGGCAAATTGCTCCTATCAAGCCGGTGGTTCGGCTTCGACCACTAGGAGTACAGCCATGACCACCTATGCCGTCGCCCATATGCGCCAGGTCACGCCGGGGCCGCAAATCGTCGAATATTTGCAGAAGATCGATGCCACGCTGGAGCCGTTTGGCGGGCGCTTCATTGTGCATGGCAGCGAGGTGGAAGTCGTTGAAAACACCTGGCCGGGCTATCTCATAGTCATCGAGTTTCCCAACCGGCAGCAGGCACGTGCATGGTACGACTCGCCCGCCTATCAGGAGATATTGCCGCTGCGCACCGGCAATTCCCAGTCCGACGTGGTCTTCGTCGACGGCGTCCAGCACCCGCACAAGGCCACCGACGTTCTCGAATAGAGGGACGATCTGCCACGATTGGCTCTTATCGTTTCAGCAGAAACACCGCCTGCTGGCCGAAAAAATTCCAGAACCACCACGGCATCGAGAAGCCGATCCGCTGGCCATTGGCGTCGAGCGCGGTCGCCTTTTCCACCGTCGCGCCAAGCTCGTCGCACAGATTGACGAAATCGCGAATGGTGCAGAAATGGATGTTCGGCGTGTCGTACCAGGAATAGGGCAGGTCCCTGGTCACCGGCATGCGGCCGTTGAACAGTAGCGAAAAGCGCACCCGCCAGTGGCCGAAATTCGGGAATGAGACGATGGCGCGGTTGCCGATCCGGAGCAGTTCGTCGAGCACCAGCTTCGGATTGCGGGTCGCCTGCAAGGTCTGCGACAAGACGACGAAGTCGAAGCCCTTGTCGGGATAGAATTGGAGATCCTTGTCGGCATCGCCCTGGATGACCGACAGGCCACGCGCCACGCATTCGTTGACGCCGCGCTGCGAAAGCTCCATGCCGCGGCCATCGACCTTCTTGGTCGCCTGCAGCAATTCGAGCAGCAGGCCGTCGCCGGAACCGACATCCAGCACCCGCGACTGCGGCGGGATGAGATCGGCGACGACTTCCAGGTCGACGCGCTGGGCGCGGTTGACGCTCATGCGTTCGCCTCCTGCCTGGCGCATGATCCTGATCCGAAAAGTCTGCAACTTTTCGGGGTCATGCGCTGATGCCTGGCGCATGGTCCTGATCCGAACAGCCTGCAACTTTTCGGGGTCATGCGCCGAGCCCTCTCGCCCGAGCGGCCGAGGCGATGAAGCCTTTGATGGCGGCGAACAGTTCCGGCTCGTCGAGCAGAAAGGCGTCGTGGCCGCGGTCGGTCTCGATCTCGACGAACGAGACCGAAGCGCCGGCCGCGTTCAGCGCGTGCACGACCGAGCGGCTCTCTTCGGTCGGGAACAGCCAGTCGCTGGTGAACGAAACCAGGCAGAAGCGCGTCTTGGTGCCGGCGAAGGCATCGGCCAACCGGCCGCCATGGTCGGCGGCGAGATCGAAATAGTCCATTGCGCGGGTCATGTAGAGATAGGAGTTGGCATCGAAGCGATCGACGAAGGTCATGCCCTGATGGCGCAGATAGCTCTCGATCTGGAAGTCGGCATCGAAACCGAAGGTCAGCGCTTCGCGGTCCTGCAGGTTGCGGCCGAACTTGCGGTGCAGCGCTGCTTCCGACAGATAGGTGATGTGGGCGGCCATGCGCGCCACCGCCAGCCCCTTTTCCGGCCGCTTGCCATGCTCGAAATACTTGCCACCGTGCCAATCGGGGTCGGCCATCACCGCCTGCCTGCCGACCTCGTGGAAGGCGATGTTCTGCGAGGAATGGCGGGCGCCGGTGGCGATCGGCAGCGCCGAGAAGACGCGCTCGGGATAGCTGGAGGCCCATTGCAGCACCTGCATGCCGCCCATCGAGCCGCCAAGCACGCTGAACAGCTGTTCGATGCCGAAATGCTCGACCAGCATCAACTGCGCCCGCACCATGTCGCGGATGGTGATGATTGGTAGGTCGAGCCCGTAGGGCTTGGCTGTGGCGGGACTTGTCGAGGCGGGGCCGGTGGAGCCGAGGCAGCCGCCGATGACGTTTGACGAGATGACGAAGAAACGGTCGGTGTCGATGATCTTGCCGGGGCCGATCAGCACCTCCCACCAGCCCGGCTTGCCGGTCACCGGATTGGTGTTGGCGACGTGCTGGTCGCCGGTCAGCGCATGGCAGACGAGGATGGCGTTGGAGCGCGCGTCGTTGAGCGTGCCGTAGGTCTGGTAGGCGATCTGGAACGGCGACAGCAGCGTGCCGGCGTCGAGCTTGAGCGGCTTGTCGGCGCCGAAACGCAACACCGGGCTCGACGGCTGGTCGGCCTCGTTGTTGGTTTTTCGAGCGCGCAAAGCGACCATCACATCTCCTTGCCCGGCCTTCCGTTGTCCACCGGTCCGGGCAACAGCCAGTCAGGGCAACAAAAAACCGGCCATGCCTTCGCAAAGCCGGTTACAAGATGCAAACGGCCCTTTAGCAAGTTGTTTAACGTGGCTGCAAGCCGACCGGCCAAATCACCACGGAACTGTCGATGCTCTTCTATGACTCGCGCGTGGGTTCGTCAACGGCAAGTTCTTGATCCCGAATTGCCGCCCCTCGACATTCCGGGCCACGGCTTGTATTTCCGCTGCGGCCTCCGGATGGAGGCATCCTCGACGGATTTCATGGAATGAGCCAGACACCGGATCAGACACGTCCAAGGCCCCGCGCCGGCATCATGGACATTGAAGCCTATGTGCCCGGCAAGAGCGCGGCGCCTGAAGGTGTCGCCAAGGTCCATAAATTGTCGGCGAACGAGAACCCGCTCGGTCCTTCGCCAAAGGCGATTGAGGCCGCGCGCGCGGTCGCCGACAAGCTCGCGGTCTATCCCGACGGCAGCGCCAGGCGCCTGAGGGAAGCGATCGCCGAGGTGCACGGGCTCAACCCGGCGAACATCGTCTGCTCCAACGGCTCCGACGAGATTCTAGGCCTGCTGGCGCAGACCTATCTCGCACCCGGCGACGAAGCCATCATCACCGAACACGGCTTCATGGTCTACAAGATCTACATACAGTCGGCCGGTGCCGTCCCGGTAACGGTCAAGGAGACCGATGAGCGCGCCGACATCGATGCGATCCTCGCCGCGGTGACGCCGGCTACCCGGATCATCTTCCTTGCCAATCCAAACAATCCAACCGGCACCTACGTGCCGTTCCAGGAGGTGCGCCGCCTGCATGCCGGCCTGCCGCGAAACGTGCTTCTGGTGCTGGATGCAGCTTACGCCGAATATGTCCGGCGAAACGATTATGAAGCCGGCGTCGAGTTGGTGGGCAGCGCGGAAAACGTGGTCATGACCCGCACTTTCTCCAAATTGGGCCTGGGCGGGGCGCGGATCGGCTGGATGTATGCGCCAATGCACGTCATCGACGCGATCAACCGCGTGCGCGGGCCTTTCAACGTCAATGCGACGGCGATCGAGGCCGGCATCGCGGCGATCCACGACCGCGCCCATATCGAACGCAGCGTCGCGCACAACGAGACCTGGCTAGCCTGGCTGAGCGAGCAACTAAGCGAGCTCGGGCTGCGGGTGACGCCGAGCGTAGGCAATTTCATCCTCATCCACTTTCCCGAGGACAAAAAGCATTCGGCGGCGGCCGCCGACGACTACCTCAGTGCGCGCGGCTACATATTGCGGCGCGTTTCCGGCTACGGTTTTCCGAGCGCGCTGCGCATGAGCATCGGCACCGAAGAGGCCAATCGCGGCGTTGTCGCAGCACTCGCGACATTCCTGAAAAGCTAGAACACCATGACCTCACCGATGTTCGAAAAGATCGCGCTGGTCGGCATCGGCCTGATCGGCTCGTCGCTGGCCCGCGTCATCCGCCGCGAGGGACTCGCCGGCCAAGTCGCGATTTCGACGCGCAGCGACGCGACGCTGGCACGCGCGAGCCAACTCGACCTTGGCGACACCTATACGACGGATGCGAAAGAGGCGGTTGGCGATGCTGATCTGGTTATCGTTTCGGTGCCGGTCGGCTCTTCAGGCACGGTCGCCGCAGAGATCGCGCCGGCGCTGAAGAAGGGCGCCATCCTCACCGATGTCGGCTCGACCAAGGCGTCGGTGATCGCGCAGATGCAGCCGCATGTGCCTGATGGCGTGCACTTCATCCCCGGCCATCCTTTGGCCGGCACCGAAAAATCGGGACCGGACGCCGGTTTTGCCGAACTGTTCGAGAACCGCTGGTGCATTTTCACGCCGCTGCCCGGTACCGATCCCGCAGCACTGGAAAAGCTCTCGGAATTCTGGCGCTGCTGCGGCTCCAACATCGACACGATGGACCCGCAGCATCACGACATGACGCTGGCCATCGTTTCGCACCTGCCGCATATCATCGCTTACAATATCGTCGGTACCGCCGACGATCTGGAGTCGGTGACCAAGTCCGAGGTCATCAAATACTCGGCTTCCGGCTTTCGCGACTTCACCCGTCTCGCGGCGTCCGACCCGACCATGTGGCGCGACGTCTGCCTGCACAACAAGGACGCCATTCTCGAAATGCTGGCGCGGTTTTCCGAGGATCTGTCCTCGCTGCAGCGGGCGATCCGCTGGGGCGACGGCGAAAAACTGTTCGACCTGTTCACCCGCACCCGCGCCGTCCGCCGCTCGATCATCGAGGCCGGCCAGGATATCGACGTACCGGATTTCGGCCGCCAGGCAGTCGAACACCCGCCGAAGGGATAAGCCGCGGCAGGCCGATCGCAGGCCGGCCCGGGTTAGAGCGGTTCATCGTTTCACAGACACGCCGAACCGCTCTATCTCTTTGTTTTTGCGCAATTCCGGACGGAAAACCGTTTCACACTTTTCCTGGAATTGCTCTAGTCGAGCGGCTTGATCTTGCCGAGCGGGATGAAGCCGAGCGAGGCCTTGCCCCTGACGATCTTGAGCGGCATCGACGGCTGGTTGCCGAGCAGCGCCAGTCCGGCAAAGCCGGTCTGGATCTCTTTCTTCTGCTCGGGGATGGCGGTGGCGAGGATCGCCGCCACGGCCTTTGGATCATTGAGCCTGATCGTCAGGTCGGCATTTATGAGACCGTCGTCATCTACCGACAGCGGTCCGGAAACGGTGATGCGCGCAGTTCCGGACGACAGATCGAGCTCGTGGATTTCGGCCGCCTTGCCGCGCAGGCTCTTCGGATTTGCCTTGATCAGCGTGACGCCGTTCTTCAGCGTCACGTCGCCGCTGCCGTCGAGCGGCGGCAAGACGCGGCCGCCGATGGCCGCCGCGTCGATTTCAAGATCGGTGAAATTGCCGGCATAGTCGATGTCCGGGCCGTTTGGGCGCAATTGCCCGGTGGCGGTTCCGGCGCTGAACAGCGAGACGGGATCGGTGTCGTCTGCCGGATCGGTCTGGCCGGACAGGCCTTCTGCCTGCAGCGAGAGGCGCCTCGGCAGCGGCCAGGACAGCTTCATGTCGGCCCGCAGATCATCCCAGTCGATCCAGAGCGGGGTCATGCCGGGAACTGAGGTCCTGAGCGGCCCCCTGAGCTCGGCGGCAGGCGACAGAAGCCGGGTGATCTGCGTGGCGGCGTTGATCTTGCCTGTCGATGCCGCGACGTTGCGGCTGTCGTCCTCGTAAGCCAGGCTGTCGCAGGAAACGGTGAAGCTGAAGGGATAGCCGCTGACCGCGAGATTGGCGCAGTCGGCCTTGATGCCTTTGTCGTCGAGATCGGCGACCGCCTTTTTGGTTGCGCTCTCGACCAGGTCCGCCAGGTAGAACCAGCCCGCGCTGTAGATGCCGAACAGCACGAGAATGAAAGCGGCAAGCCACAACAGGCGGCGACGTTGGCTGGGCGGCGGGCGCTCGTCACTTGACGTCATGCTGCGGCTTTCGTTAACGCGGGGTGGCACGGGTGGGCTGTCGCTTGCGGCACCAACAGGTAGACGGACTGAAACACCACCGGTGAGGTAGTCGTCACAATCAGGCTTGGCGATATGGGCGATTTTTGGGTTTTTGGCTACGGCTCACTGATCTGGCGACCGGGATTCGCACATGTCGAGACGCGGCGCGCCCGCCTGCATGGCTACCGCCGTTCGCTCTGCGTCTATTCTTTCGTGCATCGCGGCACGCGCGAACGGCCGGGCCTGGTGCTCGGCCTTGACCGCGGAGGCTCCTGCATCGGGCTGGCGTTCCGGGTTCCAGGCGAGCTGCGCAACGAGGTCATTACCTATCTGCGCGAACGCGAGCTGGTCACCAACGTCTATCTCGAACGTGTGCTCAGCGTTCGCCTCGACAAGGGTGAAACGGATGGGGGCAAGACGGTCGACGCCGTCGCCTATGTCGTGGACCGCAGCCATGAGCAATATGCCGGTGCGCTCGACCCGGCCGAGGCGGCGGCCGTCGTTCGCGGCGCCGTCGGCCAGTCGGGGAGGAATGAGGATTACGTGCTCAGCACGCTGGAGCACCTCGAAGCACTGGGTATAAGCGACCACTGGCTGGAAGACGTGACGAGACGGATCGCGACGTAGCGCCTTTTATCGTTACCATGATGTTTTCGGTGTCGTGAAGCGGGCTACATCCTGAAAATCTGTTTTCCGAGATCGGCGCGATCCAGACTGTTTGCCACGGCAAGCTTGAACTCGGTCAGCGCGTGGAGACCGCCGACAGGGACGTGGAAGCCCGGCTGGCCGAAGGTGTCGATGATCTTGCGTAGGACAGGCCGGTCGGCTTCGGCAGGCGGCGAAAAGAAGTAGCGATAGATATTTGCCCTGATTTCGACGCCGCTCAGCAAGACATCGAAATTGTGCAGTTCGAAGCGCTCGGAACTCATGCCGCCATTGATCACCATCTGTCCGCCAAGCGCCAGGGTGCGGATCAATTCGCCGCTGACAGGTCCGCCGACATTGTCGATAATCCCGTTCAATCCGGCGCCACCGGTGATATCCATCACCGCTTCCCGGATGCTTGCCTTCAACTCCGAAAGGTCAAGAGTGGCGGCGGCGCCAAGCGCCTTCAGGTCGAAGCTTTGGTGCGAGCGCCGCACAAGAGCGATGACGTTGATGCCGCGTCGTTGGGCGAACTGCATCACCATTGTCGAAATTGACGAATAGCCGGCCGTGACAGCCAGCCACTGGCCAGGCCGCACACGGGAATCCACCAGCAGATCCCACGCGGTAATGGGGTTCACCATCTGCCCGGCGCGTTCGACCGGATAGCCGGCAGGCAACGGGATCAGCCATTCGGCGGGAATCGCCGCGTACTCGGCCCAACTGCCATAATAGCTGAATGCGACAAGCGTCCCCGGTTCCAGCAAAACGTCCGCGCCAACGGCTTCGACGATGCCGGCGCCATGGTTTCCCGTGATCTGCCGGGGAAAATGCGGCTTCTTCGGTTCGGGATAGAGGTTCTGGATAAACAGGAAGTCGCCCGGATTGATCGATGCCGAGACCATCCTGACCAGCACCTCGCCGTCGCCGATCCGCGGCATCGGCAGGTCGTCCACATAGAGCACGTCGCGCGGCGAGCCGATAGCGTCAAATACAATTGCTTTCATTCCGGTCTCCACGACAAACGATCCGGGGCAAACAGTCTGTGCTTGGCCAGATCGTGCCGAGACTTGCGTCGGCGCGGCGGAACCTACGGTCGGCCGGCAAAAGTCAGAATTGGCAGATTTGACAATCTATATGCCAAACTTGCCAGATTGTTTCTTCAGAGAATGCTGGTTTGGATATCCCGGACCACCGCCTTGAGGCCGGACACGCCGCGGCGGGTCGCGGCTTTGTGAAGCGCCGGCGGGTTGGAAAAGAGGCTATGCGTTTGACGTTGTTACGGCGCGACATAGGTTAGCCCGGTCGGCGGCTCCCATCCGCCCCAGCATGAATCACCATGGAGATCAGCCTTGCAGAAACGTCGTCTCGGTCGCACCGACCTATCCATCGCGCCATTGGTCCTGGGCGGCAATGTGTTCGGCTGGACCGCCGATGAGAAAACCTCGTTCGACTTGCTCGACCGCTTTGTCGGAGCCGGTTTCAACGCCATCGACACGGCCGATTCCTATTCGCGCTGGATTGCCGGCCACCAGGGCGGCGAATCCGAAACCATCATCGGCCGATGGATGAAGAGCCGTGGTAACCGCGACAAGGTTGTCGTCATCACCAAGGTCGGTTCGGATATGGGACAGGGCAAGAGGGACCTGTCCGCCGCCTATATCGAAAAGGCCATCGATGCTTCGCTGAAGAGGCTGCAGGTAGATGGCGTCGATCTCTATCTGTCGCACTGGCCCGACCCGGCGACCCCTTATGAGGAAACGCTCGGCGCCTACCAGAAACTGCTCGACAAGGGTAAAATCCGTAATGCCGGCGCTTCCAACCTCGACGCCGCCCAGTTGCGGGCCGCACTTGACGTAGCAAGCCTGCGCGGCCTGCCGCGCTACGAGGTGCTGCAGCCGGAATACAACCTTTACGACCGCTCGTCCTTCGATGGTCCGCTGCGCGATCTGTGCGTGACCGAGGACATCGGCGTGATCACCTATTTCAGCCTCGCCAAGGGGTTTCTGAGCGGTAAGTACCGCAGCGAGGCCGACCTCGGCAAAAGCCCGCGCGGTGGCGGTGTGAAAGGCTATCTCAACACCCGCGGCGTGCGCATTCTCTCAGCGCTCGATGCCATTTCAGCCAGACATTCGGCCAAGCCAGCGGAAGTGGCGCTTGCCTGGGTCATGGCGCGGCCCGGCGTCACCGCCCCGATCGCCAGCGCGACGACGCTCGACCAGCTCGACAGCCTGGTGCGTGCCGCGTCGTTGCAGCTCAGCCCGGACGATATCGCCGAGCTCGACAAGGCCAGCGCATAGCCGCGCACGATCGTTCAAGACCGGCGCCGCTGCCTTGCCCTACCGTCCCTGCATCGTCGCAGGATGCAGGGACGCCGCATGACCGGACAGGGTCTTCTCGATCAGCAGCTATGGCAGCAATTGCTGGCGCTTGTGCTGGCATCGGCCATCGTTATGGGCAGCCCGGGGCCGGCGACGATAAGCGTCACCGCGATCGGCGCCGCGTTCGGCCTGCGCGATTCGCTCCGTTATGCCTCGGGAATCGTTGTCGGGACGGTCCTCGTGCTTTTGGTGGTGGCGACGGGCATCATGGCCGTTCTCACCGCGCTGCCGAAGCTCGCCGCGCTGTTGGCGGTCGCGTCAGCAGCCTACATCCTCTATCTGGCGTTCAAGATAGCGACGGCGCCGCCGCTGGCGGCACGCATTGGTGGGGCGGCGCTTCCCACTTTCCTGGGTGGGTTCCTTCTGGCCGTTTCCAATCCGAAAGCCTATGTGGCGATTGCCGCCGTGTTTGCCGGCGCGTCTTCCGGCGCCGGCGGTCTTGCTATTTCAGCCAAGCTGGCGGTCCTCGCCTTGATGATTGTTGCCATTCATCTCTTGTGGCTTCTCGCCGGCACGGCCTTTGCACGTTTGTTGCGCAAACCGCTGGCGTCGCGGATCATCAATCTGGTGTTTGCCGTGACGCTGGTTGCAACAGCTGCCTTGGCTGCCTTGCCGTGAGCCTTTCTGGCATCCGCCGCGGGTGTCTCAGCCTTTCAATTCAGGTTTCGCGTCCAGCTCGCCAAGCCGTTTCACCGCCGTCGGCGGCATCGGCGGCGGGTTCGGCGTCTGCGACGCCTCGACGAGGAGCTGGTCGCAGGCGGCCTCCGTCTCGCCGATCAGCCGTTGCATGAATTCGTCCTTGCCGAGACCGGGCGGGATCGGTGGCAGGAAGCGCGCCTTGATCGTGCCGGGATAGCGCAGGAATTTGCGGCGCGGCCAATAGAGACCGGCGACGTGGGCGACCGGCACCACCGGAATGCCGAGCTGGGCATAGAGTTCGACGATGCCGTATTTGTAGACCGGTTCGTCGCCCGGCGCCCGGCGGGTGCCCTCGGGATAGATGATCAGCTGGCGCGGATTGCGCGCCAATTCCTGTTTGGTCGCGGCGATCACCGTCTTCAATGCCTTCGAGCGGCTGCCGCGGTCGACCGGAATCATCCGCATCTTCAAAATGTACCAGCCGAAGAACGGGATCCAGGTCAGCTCCCGTTTCAATATGTAAACGGGATCGTCGAGATAAGGCAGGAAAGCGATCGTGTCCCAGAAGGACTGGTGCTTCGGCGCCAGGATGCAGGAGCCGTCAGGCAGGTTTTCCTGGCCGGTGATCTCACTTCTGGTGCCGGCGATCTTGTCGTAGAGCCACATGCTGGTGCGCGACCAGAATTTCGGCACGAACCAGGCGCGATGGCGTGGCGACAGGAAATAATACGGGGTCCAGAGGATCATCTGGACGATCAAATTGAGGTAGAAGGCGAGATTGAACGCCAGCGAGCGGAAATACAGCATACAGCAAGTGCCCGGTGAGGAGGTGTGCGTTGGTTACACCAAGCGCCGGCAAAAAGGAAACGCTGCAAGGCGGGCGATCGGCCCGGCCTTGCGATGGGCCGTCTTCGTCACGTTTGCCACGCCGCCTGCAGCAGGCGCTGTCTCAGGCGCGGGGCGGCGAAGTCGAGGAATGCGCGCAGCTTCACCGGCAGTAGCCCCTGGCCGGCATGGACGAGGCTCACCGGCCATGGGTCTGGCTCAAACTCTTGCAGCACCGGGCGCAGCGTACCCGACCGGACTGCGGCGGCGATCTGATAGGAAAGCAGCCTCGTCACGCCGACGCCGGCAATCGCCGCATCGATCGCTGCCTCAGCCGTGTTGACCCGTAACCTGGAGCGGACCGGCACGCTGAATTCGGTCTTGCCGGTGGCGAAGCTCCAGGCTGCGGCGGTGAGCCCTTCGAAGGTGATGGCACTGTGTGCTGCAAGCTCCTGCGGCGTTTTCGGTGTGCCGTGCTCGGCGAGATAGGCCGGGCTCGCGCAAACGACGCGGCGGATTGAGCCCAGGCGGGTGGCGATCAGGCTCGAATCGGCAAGCTCGCCGATGCGGATGGCGAGGTCGATGTGCTCTTCGACCAACTGGGTTATCCGGTCGGCGAGCGTCAGCTGCACACCTACCTCAGGATAGACGGAGAGGAAGCTGGTGACGACCGGCAGCACATGCAGGCGGCCGAAGACGATCGGCGCAGTGACGATCAGTTCGCCGGTCGGGGCGCTGTATTCGCCGGCGGCTATTCGCTCGGCCTCGCCGACCTCATCGAGAATGCGACGACAGGCGGCGAGATAGGCGTGGCCTGCATCGGTCAGCGACAGCTGCCGCGCCGTGCGGTTCAACAGCCGTGTCTTCAGGTGCTTTTCCAGGTCCGAAACCTTGCGGCTGATCGTCGTCAGCGGAATGCCGAAGCGGCGCCCGGCAGCCGAGAGGCTGCCTGTCTCTGCCGCGGCAACGAAAAGCGACATGGACTGGAGGCGATCCATAGCTCTCCCGAAAAGTTGCCCTCCCGAAAAACGGAAGGATAGATTGCAGATATGGCATCTGCATCTCGAAGATGGAAGGACCTATTTCCTGACTAGCAATGCAGCGCAGCTCGGCGCTTGAGGAGGCTTCCATGAACGCTCACACCAGCGATGTTGCTTTCACCCCGACGGTGAAGGCGATTCAGGCGCGCAAGGGCTCGCGCCAGGCCTATGCCCGTGTCGAGGAACGTGGCGGCTGGCAGGCGGCAATCACGCCCGATCTCGCCGCCTTCATCGAGGCGCAGACCAGCGTCTTTCTGTCGACCGCCAATGCGGGCGGGCAGCCTTACATCCAGCATCGCGGCGGGCCTGCCGGTTTCCTCAAGGTGCTCGACGAACGGACGATCGGCTTTGCCGATTTTTCCGGCAACAGGCAGTTCATCACCCAGGGCAACCTCAGCGACAACCCACAGGCTTTCCTATTCCTGATCGATTATGCGCACCGGCAGCGCATCAAGATCTGGGGCAAAGCGCAAGTCGTCGAGGGCGATGCCGAGCTGACGGCAAAGCTGATGCCGCAAGACTATAAGGCGCGACCCGAGCAGGTCATCCTGTTTACGGTTTCGGCTTGGGATTCAAATTGCTCGCAGCACATCCCGCAGCGTTTCGAAGCGGCCGACGTGGCGGCGGCGCTGGGCGAACGCGACAAGCGCATCGAACGGCTCGAACAGGAGATCGCACGCTTGCGATCAGATGCAGCAGCCAGGGAATAAAAGTGCCGGTGCCGTTCAGCTTCCGCCCGCGGCGTCGGCCAGCGTGACGCCGTTGGGCGATTGCTTCACCGGCATGATGCCGCGCGCCAGCGCCAGCAGGTATTTGTTGTATTCGGTGAACAGCACGCGCAGCGCTTCTGGCTTGGTCAGCCAGCCGCCATTCTCGAGGTTGGTGTTGACCACCGGATAGGGCTCGAGCCTGGCGCCGTGCAGCAGCCGGCCCATTTCCAGCAGGCTGCGCGGCATGTGATAATTGTTGGTGACGAGAATGACCGTGCCGTAGGCATGGTCCTCGACCCATTTGGCACTTTCCTCGGCATTGCCGATCGTGTCGAGCGCGGCGCGGTCGATGTCGACGCAGCAGGAAAACAGCCTCTTGTCGCCGCCGGTCGCGGCCTGAAGCTGGCGGCGGCTGGCGGAGGGATGGACGCCGCTGATCAGCAGCCGCTCGCCCTTGCCTAACGCAAGCAGGCCCATCGCAGCGTCGAGGCGCGACTGGCCGCCGGTCAGCACGATGATAGCGTCGGCCCTTGCCGGATTGGCGGGCGTAGTCAGGCGGCTGACGGTATTGGCGAACCAGCCGAAGCCGGCGACAAACAGCGCCATAAAGGCGAGCAGAAGGAGAGCCGAGATGCGCAAGGAGCGGGCTGCCAGCAGCCGCCCATGTTTGGCGAACTGATCCGGCTTGGCAAATTCATCAGGCTCGGCGAATACAGGCGGGCGCGCAACCAGCACTGGCATGCATCCAGCGGTATCGGTCGAGTCCCGAACGTCCATCATGAAATGGTTAATCCCGAAATAAGGCCTTTGGTAGGAAAAAAATGCAATTTTCGTGACGATGCGTTTTCATCCGTGATCGATCTTTCCTTTAGCCGGCGTCCGGCTGGCGAATGTCGATGTCGCTGAGATAGGTAACCACGGTGAAATGGGAGGTTGCCGCCGTCAACGCGCCGATCACCAGCACCATGACAGCGACCCCGAGATAACCCGCCGAGCCGATGGCGAAATTGCCGAACAGGGCGGTCGCCTGGTCGGCCTGCGGCGTTGCCATGTTGCGTGACGACCACCAGGAGAAGACGATGAAGACCAGGATCGCCGCGGCGCCGCCTGCCGCGGCGCCCTTCATGCCGGTGACCAGAAAATGCCGGCGGAATTCGCGCGCGATGAATCGCGCCTCGGCGCCGACAAAATGCAGCACCTCGATGATGTGACCATTGCCGGCCATGGCGCCGCGCGTTGCGAACACAACGGTCAGCACCGTCGCCGACAGCATCAGCGCCAGCACTGCGACACCGATTGTTACCGTGGTGCGGGCCATGGCAACCAGCCGGTCGACCCAGGTGCGATGATCGTCGAGCGAGGCACTCGGCAGCTTCGGCGTGATCGCCGCGCGCAGTGCGGCGAAATCGGGCGGACTATTCTCGTCGATGGTGATGATGATCAAGCGCGGCACCGGCAGCTCATCGATGTTCAGGCCCGAGCCTAGCCAAGGCTCGAGCAGCCGGGCCGTCGCTTCGCGGTCGACGATCCGGGCGCTTTTCACGCCAGGGAATTCGCCGGCGATCTGCGAGGCCAGCGCAAGTGCGGCCTCCATGTCGAGGCCGTCGACCGGCTTGATCTGGATTGTCGCTTCGCGCGAGATCTGGTTCTCCCAGACGGAGGCGGTGTCACGCACCAGCGTGACGGCGCCAAACGTCAGGCAGGACAGAAACGTCATGATGGCGATGACCAGCACCAGCGCCCGGCCGGCGATGTTCTGCGCCGGCACGATCGGGGCCATTTTGCGCTGGACGCGGGGCTTTGCCGCCGCGGCGTCCTGACCCTCGAAATGTTCGACGGAGAGCTCAGTCATAGATGTCCAGCCTTCCGCCGGCCAGGATCATTCGCCGTGCGTCGACCTGTTCCATCAGGCCGAGGTCGTGTGTGGCGATCACCACGGCGGTGCCCAGCCGGTTGAGCTCGATGAACAACCGCAGCAAGCGTCGTGCCAGCGGCGGGTCGACATTGCCGGTCGGCTCGTCGGCGAGCAGGATCTCGGGCTGCTCGATCAACGCCCGGGCGATGGCGGCGCGCTGCTTCTCGCCGCCAGACAGCACCGGCGGCAGCACATGCATGCGCTCGCCGAGGCCGACCCATTTCAGCAGCTCGGTGACGTCGGTGCGATAGGTCGCCTCCTCGCGGCCGCGCACGCGCAGCGGCAACGCCACGTTCTCGTAGGTGGTCATATGGTCGAGCAGGCGAAAATCCTGGAACACCACGCCGATGCGACGTCTCAGATGCGGCAATTCGGTACGCGAGATGCGCGAGCGGTCCTTGCCGAAAATGGTGATTAGGCCGCGCGTCGGCTTCAGCGACATGAACAAAAGCCGCAGCAACGTCGTCTTGCCGGCGCCTGAAGGTCCGCTCAGGAACTGAAAGGAGCGCTCCGGAATGTGCAAGGAGATGTCGCGGAGAATCTCCGGACCCATGCCATAGCGGAGGCCGACATTTTCGAAGCGGATCACTTTCGACGACCTGAAATTCTCGGCGGCAAGATGCCAGCCCTTTCTGTGGAAAGACCATCGGCCGGCATGGTTAACCGACGGTTAATTTGGGGGCTTTTCGAGCGAGTCACAGGGGTTCCGGTGGGGAAGCGTTAACCATTTCCGTTTACCCAAAAGAAACGAACAGCGAACAGGTGCGGTAGTGTTGGGCCATGATGGCTGAGGATCGAACCGCGCGCCCGGTTTCCGGCGAAATCATGACCGATCCGGCCGCCGAGCCGGAACGCATCATGCGCGACGTGACCGCCGAGGTCATCGATGCCGACTATGAGGTGCTGCCCCGCCATTTTACACGTCCAGACTTTGCGCCGCCGCCTGCGCGCATGATTTCCATGCCATCGATCGAAGGCATGGACATGTTGCGCAAGCCCGAAACCGCCGTCGAACGGCCGTTGTGGGTGCATGGTGGGCCGATCTTCTGGATTGTCGGCGTCGGTGCCGCCTTTGCCGCCTTCTGGATTTCGGGCGGCCATGCGCTGGTTCGTTAGAGCGGCGCCAGAAAATCGACAGGTCACCAGATAAACGATCCGCGACGCGCTGCGGACACCCGACCGTTCGCGGGCGTCCTGCGAAAGATTTGGCCTTGCCAGCCGGCTCGACATGCCTAGAAACAGATTGAAGACCGTTTCGGTCGGCTTCGCCTACAAGGCGATCATTTCTGGAAGGGCAGCCAATGCCAGTTGTGCGCGGCAAGGACATCGAAGTCCTGTTTTCGGCGTCCGCCATCGCGCGGCGGAACCTGGAACTTGCCAAGGAGATCGCCGGGCACGACTACCACGACCTTCTGGTAATCTCGGTGCTGAAGGGATCGTTCATCTTCGCCGCCGATCTTATCCGTGCCATGCACGATGTCGGCCTGTCGCCGGAGGTCGAGTTCATCTTCATCTCCAGCTATGGCGCCGGCACGACCAGCGGTGAGGTGAGGGTGCTGCGCGACATCGACAACGAGGTCGCCGGCCGCGATGTGCTTTTGATCGATGACATTCTGGAATCCGGCAAGACGCTGAGTTTCACCCGCGACCTCATGCTGTCGCGCGGCGCGAGGAGCTGTGCCATCGCCGTGCTGCTCGACAAGCGCATGCGCCGCCAGACCACGCTCAACGCCGACTATGTCGGCTTTGACTGCCCCGATTATTTCGTCGTCGGTTATGGCATGGACGTCGCCCACGCGTTTCGGGAATTGCCCTTCGTCGGCATCGTCAAGGGCGACGCTTGAGGCCTTTTGATAATTCTACTCCGGCGGCCACCTGCCGGTGCTCTCCGACTCGAACGTCCGCTCCGCTCCGGTTCTCGAAAACCACGCCATCTGACTCGCCGGAGCGAATTCTGAAAAGCCCTCATCGACCCTTGGCGCCTTCAGGAAACATCAACTTTTCCCCGCCAAATATCCTGCCCATGGCAAAGCTCCTGATCGTCGAGGACGATGAATCCGTCCGCACTCTCGCCGCTCGCGCGCTCGAACGCGCCGGGCATAATGTCACTGTTGCCGCCGACGGCGCACATGGCCTTTCTCTGATCCGGGCGGCGCAAGGGAGCTATGACCTTGTGCTGTCCGACATCCGCATGCCGGAAATAGACGGCATCGAGATGGCCAAGGCGGCAGCGGCGCTGTTCCCGGCGATGAAGATCATGCTGATGACCGGCTATGCCGACCAGCGCGAGCGCGCCGAGGAATTGGACGGCATTATTCTCGACGTCGTGCAAAAGCCGTTCACGCTGGCTGAAATCCGCGCCCGCGTCGAACAGGCGCTCGCCTGCTTCGCCTAAAGCCCAAGGCCGACCGCCTTCAGGCGGGGTCGCAGGTCGCCGTAATGGCTGGCGCGCCGCTCCGGCGCCGGCTGGCATTGAGCGCAAACAGGCCGGCGCCGATGATGAGGGCTGCGCCTGCCGCCGTCGCTGGTCGCGGCACTTCGGCAAAGAACAGAAAACCCCATAGCGGCGACCAGATGATACCGGTGTATTCGAAGGTGGTGACGCTGTTGGCGGGCGCCAGCCGGTAGGCCTGCGACAACAGGATCATGCCGGCCGAGGCAACGAAGCCGCATGCCCCCATCTTGAGGAGATCCGGCGTCGCCGGCCAGACCCATGGCCGGACGAGGAATTCGAGGCTCGGATGCACGGCGTGGTCAATGCCTGCCAGCCAAAACAATGCCGCCGCCAAGGCGGCGCCGACCAGATAGGCGCCGTTCTGATAGAAAGCCATGACAGTCGAGGATTCGGTGTCGCCGATCTTGCGTGCCATCAGCTGCGAGAAACCGTAGAGCAGAGCCGAACCTAGCGACAGCAGCGCTGCCCAGTCGAACAAGCCGGCGCCCGGGCGCACCATCACCAGCACGCCGAGCATGCCGACCAGGACGGTGGCGAGCGCCTGCCAGGATACGCGTTCGCCGAGATAGGGGCCGGCCAACGCCATGATGAACAGCGGCGCCATGAAATAGAGCGCCACCGCGTCAGCCAGCGGCAGGGCGGCGATTGCCAGGTAGTAGGCCGTGTAGGAGGTGAACTGGATGAAGGCGCGCATCGTCAGCATGCCGAACCGCTTCGACAGGATCGCCTGCAATCCGACATCGGCGTGGACAAGGAAAACCAGGATCGGCAGGGCGACGATCGAGCGGATCGCCATCACCTCGGTGACGGGATAGTGGCTCGACACCGCCTTGACCAGCGGGTCCTGCAGCGAAAAGACCAGCACGCCGAGACAGAGACTGAGGATGCCGAGCACAAGCCGATTTTGCATAGGCGCTCCTGTCTCCCGCGTGCGCGGCCGAAAGCAGGCCTGCATCCGGGTAAAAAGAACCCGCCACCGTTTCGGGCAGCGGGTACGAGTGAGGACTTTTGATTGGTCCGCAGCCGATTTCGCGGCCGCATATCCAATGGGTAAGGGACTATCGTCCGCCGTTTGACATGTTGCAAACGAATTGGAATGATGCCAGCAATCAGATTTTCTTATGGCGGGCACATGCGACCCAATCTCGACAGCGACCTGTTGCGCACCTTCGTGGCGGTCGCCGACACCGGCAATTTCACCAAAGCGGCGGAGCGGGCCGGCCGCACCCAGTCGGCGGTCTCGATGCAGATGAAGAGGCTCGAAGGCATGATCGGCGACAGCCTGTTCGAGCGCGGGTCGCGCGGTGTAGCGTTGACGCAGCGCGGCGGCGAACTCATCGCCAACGCCAGGCGCATCGTTTCACTGCTCGACGAGACGGCGGCATCGATGGTCGCGGCGCCGCTTGGCGGGCCGGTGCGCATCGGTATCCCGGAGGAATATGGCCACGCGATCCTGTCGCGGGCACTCGGCGCTTTTGCCAAGCGCCATCCTCAGGTCGACATCACCGTCCGCTACGCGCATTCCGGTGCGCAGATCGCGGCGCTCGCCGCCGGCGAGCTCGATCTGGCGGTGGTGTTCGAATGGCAGGATCTGTCAGGCGGTGAGGTGCTGATGCATGACCCGACCGTATGGGTGACGTCGGAGCTGCATCACATGCATGAGGAGCGGCCGGTGCCGATCGCGCTCTACAACCGTGCCGGTTGGTGCAAGGATTTCGCCATAAAGGCGCTGGAACAGCGCGGTCTCGCCTATCGTGTCGCCTACACCAGCGATACCAATGGCGGCCTGCGGCTCGCCGTCACCTCCGGGTTGGCGATCGCGCCGATCTCGCGCAGCAACATCCCGGCCGGCTGCCGCGAGCTTACGGCCGCCGACGGGTTCGGCGACATCGATTCCTCGAACGTGGTGCTGCGGCGCAATCCGAACGCTTCCGGCGAGGCCATCGACGGCATGGAAGAGGCGATCCGCGAGGCGTTCGCCAACCGTTAAAACGTGCCGCTCAGTCCGGCGGTGGCGGCCTCCACGGACCGCACGGCGATCTTCCGAATATTGGGGGGCAGCCTTACTTCAGCTCCAGCAACCGCTCCAGATAGCTGCGCTCGATATCGGGGCTGAGTGCGTTGCCGAGCCGCTTGCGGATCGCTTCGAGGATCTGGCGGGCACGCTGCACATCGATCTCGTCGGGCACTCTCACCGAACTTCCGTCATCGGGACCCTCGCTGGTGCGGGGCCGCCCGAGCGGGTCACGGTCGGCATTCTGCTGGCGTCCGCCCTGCCCGTTGCCGCCCTGGTCGCCTTGCATCGCCTGAAGTTGCTTCATCATGTCCTTGGCGCCCCTGCGCAAGGCTTCCAATGCGCGGCCCTGGTGACCGACGGCCTGATCGCCTTCGCCCTCGCCGAGCGCCTGTTCGGCATTGCCCATGGATTTGCCGGCCTCGCCAAACCCCTCATTGGGGTCGAGGCCCATGCCTTCGAGGCTCTTCCTCAATTGATCGAGCTCGCCCTGCAGCTTGCCCTGGCCTTCCTGCAATTGCTTCAGCGCATCAGCAAATTCCTGCGGCGTCATCGGCTTCGGCCGGCCGAGCGGATCGCGGTCGTCACCCGGGCCGGGTTTGCCCTCTTCGCCCATCGGGCCTGGCTCACCGTTCTCGCCGAGCTGCTCGTCGCGGTTCTGCCCGCGCTGTTGCTGGCCGCGCTGCATCTGGTCCATACGGAAAGTGTCGTTCATCATCTCCTGCTGGCGCCGCATGATCTCGCCCAGCTTGTCCATCTGCTGGCGCATCTCGCTGTCTTGCTGGCCGCCTTGCTGCTGGCGGCCTGCCTGCAGATTGTTCATCATGTCCTGCAACTCGGACAGCAATTGCTGCGCCTGGTCGCGATTGCCGGATTTCGCCAGGTTCTCGATCTGGTCCATCATGCGGTCGATGTCGCTCTGGCGCAGTTCCTGACCGTTCTGCTGCATCTGTGGCGCATTCGGATTCTGCTGCGCCCGCGCCGCGAATTCCTGCAGGAACTGGTTCATCGCCTCGCGCAGTTCCTTCATCGCCTTCTCGATCTCTTGGTCGCTGGCGCCGTTCTTGATCGCATCCTGCAGCGCCTGTTGCGCCTGGCGCAGCCGCTTCTCGGCCGCGGACAGATTGCCTTCCTCGATACCGAGCGCGATCTCCCAGAGGTAAGCGACCTCGTCGCGCAACTGGTCGTCGCTGTCTGCCATCTTCAGCCGGGTGCGGGCGCTCATGATGGCGAGGTAGTGCGCCATGTTGTCGAACGTGTCTTCCGGCCTGAGCGTGATTGCATCCATCAGGTCGAGCACGCGGTCCTTGGCATAGGCGTCGAGCGCCAGTATGCGGCGCTGCTCGACCACAGCCCGCGCCAACGGGTTGGAGAATGGCCGCTCCGGCATCACCAGCGTCTTGGTTTCGCTGGTCGCCGTGTGTCCGGCACCGTCGGTGGCGACAAGTGACAGCTTGACGTTGCCACCTGCCCAGACATGGTCGGTCAGATCCTTCGTCGTCTTAGCGGCATTGGCCTTGCCGCCGCGGCGCGGCAACGTCAGCGGCATTTCCGGCGGGCCATAGAGCGGATGCGCGTTGGGCACCTGCGGATCGGCCAATGCGAAAACCGCCTTGGCGGAGGCCGCGCCATAGTCGTCGTCGATCTGGTAGTTGAGTTCGAAGGCGCCGTTGACGGCGCGCTTCGGCTCGCCGACAAAGCGGATCTGCGGCGGCTTGTCGGGAATTATGGCGAAGGCCCAGCGGCCGAGCTCGCCGTCGCTGGACTGCAGCGTCAGGGTGCCGTCGGCCGTTAACTTGCCGCTGAACTGGCGCACGGTGGAAGGCATTGCCGGACTTGCCTCAGTCTTGGCGGCTTGCGGCCCGGTCGGATCGATGGCGCGGGTGTTGCCGCCGGTGTCGGCGTAGCTCAGCGTTTCCTCGCCCGAACCGCCGGTGACGCGCAGCGACACATCGCTGCCCTCCGGAACCGTGAAGGTCGGCGGCGCTTGAGTGGCGTTGTTGGCCAGGACCGGGGCGTTCAGGAATACCGGCGGCCTGCCGGTATAGGCCGGCGGCGTCACCCAGGCATCAATGCGCGGCGGCACGACGTCGCGGGCGGCACGGGCAACAAAACCGTCGCTCAGCCTGCCGCCCGATGGCCCGAAGGAGAAGGCAAAGGCAGTGACCAACAAAAGCGCGGCAACGGCGCGCAGCGCCCACGGGTCGCGTTCCGGCACGCGTGTGCGTGGCACGTCGCCGCCAAGCTCGCCCAGCCGGTCCGCCATGCGCCGCTGATGCTCGCGCCACAGGGCTTGCGAAAAAATGCTTTCCTTGCCGCTCGGGCGATCGGTCTGGACCTGCACCGGGCTGTGCAGCAATCGGTTGGCCGCCTCGATGCGGCGGTCGACCTCGGCACTGGATGGCGTGCGGAAGAAACGCAGTGGATAGAGTGCGGCAAGCGCTGCGACGCCGAATGCCGTGATAAGACCGATCCGCGCCAGATCGGGCAAAAATGGGAACAGGCCGAGCCACGAAATGCTGAGGAACAGGCTCGCGACGATGATCAGTGGCAGCAGCAATGGCCAGCCGCGTTCGACGATTATCGAGACCTGCGTCCCCAGCCGGCTCAAGGCAAGGCGCCTGGCCAGACTGCGATCGCTGGTGAAAATGGGTCGTTGTGTCATCGGCCCTTCCTGGCCGGGCGGGATAGCCCAGGCCTCACGAGTCTATCGCATGGGCCCGAAAAGTCGATTTTCGGGAAGCACGATGCGAAGACCTAAAATCTTAGCGCGTACTTCGTGCGTCCAAGCGGATGCACATCCTAAGGATACCAACAAACACGGCGAAGGCGAGGCGGTTCCCCAAAACGTGAACAATAATGCCCCGGATATTGTCAGAATTTCGCCGGATTGGCGTTTGCGCCGCAGACCAGTACGGCAACGCGCTCGCCTGCAGCCGGTGCGTAGCGGCCGGACAGGAGCGCCGCGAAGGCGGCCGCACCGCCCGGCTCGGAGATGATTCGCACGCGGTCCCACAGCGCCGCCTGGGCGGCGATAATGTCGTCGTCGCCGACCAGGATCGAGCGCTCGACGAATGCCTCGGCGATAGGAAACATCATTTCGCCGACACGCTTTGGCGCGAGCGAATCGGCGGCGACGCCCTCAGCCGGCGCGTCGACGGGTCGGCCCGCCTCGAAGGCGCGATGAAGCGTCGGCGCACCCTCCGGCTCGACCGCGATTATCCTGATGCGGCCGGAAAACCAGGCAGCGATGCCGCCGATCAGCCCGCCGCCGCCGACGGCGACCAGCAGGGTGTCGAGCTTCGGCAGGTCGGCCTCGATCTCGAGGCCGAGCGTGCCTTGCCCGACCAGCGTCTCCTCCTGGTTGAAGGCGTGGATCTGCAGCGCGCCGGATTTTTCGGCGAAGCTCTCGCTGGCGGCCAGCGCCTCGGCATAACGGGCGCCGCCGACGATCAGCTCGGCGCCGTAGCCGCGGATGCGGTCCAGCTTGGCCTGCGGGCTCACTTCGGGAACAAAGATGGTCGCCTTGTGGCCGAGTTGCATGGCGGCATAGGCGACCGCGGCGCCGTGGTTGCCGCCCGACGCGGCGACGACGCCGGCCGCAGGAACCGGCCGTTCGAGGAGATTGGTGAACGCACCGCGCGCCTTGAACGAGCCGGAATGCTGCAAGCACTCAAGCTTCAGGTCGACAGGCAGAGGCGGGCGGCCGAAATCGGCCATGTCGACGCGCAGCACCGGCGTGTGGCGCACGAAGGGCCGGATGCGGGGTTCTATCGCCGCAATGCGCTCGCGTGTGATCGTGTGGCCGTGCAGCATGTTTTCACTCCCAGAGTTGACATTACTTAGTAACTTGGCAAAGTTCCTAAATGCAAGAGGTCGACGTTTTCAAAGCGATTGCCAACGAGCGCAGGCTCCAGATCCTCGATTGGCTGAAGGACCCGCGCGCGCATTTTCCGCCGCAGGCGGACGGCGATCTGGTCGAGGACGGCGTCTGCGCGCTGCTGATCGCGGAAAAGCTGGGGATCACCCAGGCGACGCTCAGCGAGCACATGCGCGTGCTCACCCAGACAGGGCTTTTGCGTAGCAAGCGCATCAAGCAGTGGATATTCTATCGCCGGAACGAAGACAGGGTCGCCGAAACCAGGGCGCTCATTCAGCACCGGCTGTAGCGCTCAGGTATCTATTTTTGTTTGACCATGATCGGTTCCGAAAACCGGTTTCCACTTTTCGCTGACGCGGACCTTCGGTTCGGGATCATGGTCTACTCCAACCAGTCCGGCACCGAGTCCAGTCCGATCAGCTGGTCATAGGTCTGGCGCGGGCGCACAACGTGGAAGCGGTCGCCGTCGACCAGCACTTCCGGTACCAGCAGCCTGGTATTGTAGGTGCCGGCCTGAACGGCGCCATAGGCGCCGGCGGTGGAGACAGCGATCAGGTCGCCGGATTTCAGCCGGGGCAGGTCACGGTCGAGCCCGAGATAGTCGCCGGTCTCGCAAACCGGGCCGACGACGTCGACCTTCATGCGTGGTGCTGCGGCCGGCTGCTGCGCCACCGGCTTGATGTCGTGGAAAGCGTCGTAAAGCGTCGGCCGGATCAGATCGTTCATCGCGGCGTCGACGACGAGGAAGTTCTTGGCGTCGCCCTCCTTCACGAAGATCACCTGCGAGACCAGGATGCCGGCATTGCCGACGATCAGCCGGCCTGGCTCGAACATTACCTTCAGCCCAAGTTTGGCAACATGCTTCCTGACGATCTGGGCATAGGCATCGGGCAAAGGCGGCGGGTTGTTGTCGACGCGGTAGGGAATGCCAAGGCCGCCGCCGACATCGATGTGCTCGATGGCATGACCGTCGGAGCGCAAGGCGCCGACCAGCTCCACCAGCAGCGCAAAGGCGTCGTCGAAGGGCTGCAATTCGGTGATCTGGCTGCCGATATGGGTGTCTATGCCGGTGACCTTGATGCCCGGCAGCTCAGCCGCGCGCGCATAGACCTTCCGCGCATGCTGCCACGGAATGCCGAACTTGTTCTCGGCCTTCCCAGTCGAAATCTTCTTGTGCGTCCTGGCGTCGACATCCGGATTGATGCGCAGCGAGATCGGCGCGATCTTGCCCAGCGCGGTGGCGCGGGCCGACAGCAGCTCCAGCTCCGGTTCGGATTCGACGTTGAAACAGAGAATGCCGGCCGAGAGCGCAAAATCCATTTCGCGCGCGGTCTTGCCGACGCCCGAAAACAGGATCTTGCTTGCCGGGATGCCGGCCGCCAAAGCGCGGCGCAATTCGCCCTCCGAGACCACGTCGGCGCCGGCGCCGAGCCTTGCCAGCACCCTCAGCACGGCCTGGTTGGAATTCGCCTTCATGGCATAGCAGACGAGAGCATCGAGCCCGGCAAAGGCCTCGGTGAAGACGCGAAAATGCCTGGTCAGCGTCGCCGTCGAATAACAGTAGAACGGCGTGCCGACGCTGGCGGCGATGTCTGATATCGCCACGTCCTCGGCATGCAGCGCGCCGTCGCGGTAGTCGAAATGGTTCACGAGATTGGTCCGAAATCAGAGCAGCGGGTCGAGGATGAATTTCTTGTCCTCGACAGGTTTTTCCGGCTCCGGCGGCAAAGGTTGCTTGGCCTTCTCGGCGTCCTTGCGGGCCTGCACGGCTGCCGCGTACGGCGTGTCGAGCGCAGCCTTCCTGCCGCAGGCCGCAACGGTGGCCATTGCCGCCAGCAGCGTCAGCGTCACCAAAATCCTGCTTCCGGTCATCGTGCCATCCGTCCGAAACTGTTGCCCGCAGCCGCTTCTAGCCGAGTTTTGCGGCCATTGCACCCCGCGTCTTACGCCTTGGCGAGCCGCTTTTTCCAGTAGCGGATCTGCTTGCGCACCTCGGACGGCGCGGTGCCGCCGAAGCTCGTGCGGCTCTTAACAGAATTCTGCACGGCAAGAACCGAAAACACGTCGGCGCTGATACCGGGGTGAATGGACTGCAGATCCTCCAGCGAAAGCCTGTCGAGCCCGATCTTCCTGTCCTCGGCCAGCGCCACCGCCCGGCCAGTGATATGGTGCGCCTCGCGGAACGGCAGCCCGAGCGTGCGCACCAGCCAGTCGGCGAGGTCGGTCGCAGTCGAATAGCCGGCGCCGGCCGCCTTTTTCATCGCGGCAGTGTTCACCGTCATGTCGCGCACCATGCCGGTCATTGCCGCCAGCATCAGGTCGAGCGTCTCGGCCGCGTCGAAGACGGATTCCTTGTCTTCCTGCATGTCCTTGCCATAGGTCAGCGGCATGCCCTTCATTACCGTCAGCAGGCCGACGAGATGGCCGGTGACGCGGCCGGTCTTGCCGCGCACCAGTTCGGCAGCGTCCGGGTTCTTCTTCTGCGGCATGATCGACGAACCCGTCGAGAAACTATCCGACAGCCTGACGAAGCCGAATTGCGGCGTCGACCAGATGATGATCTCTTCGGCCAGCCGCGACAGATGCGTCGCGCAGATCGCCGCCAAGCCCAGGAACTCGAGCGCGAAATCGCGGTCCGAAACACTGTCGAGCGAATTGCGCATCGGCTCGCGGAAGCCAAGCGCCTTCGCTGTCTGGTGCCGGTCGATGGAAAAGCTGGTGCCGGCAAGGGCGGCGGCGCCGAGCGGGCTTTCATCCATCCGCTCAATCGCATCGCGGACGCGAGACAGGTCGCGTGCAAACATCTCGACATAAGCCATGCAGTGGTGGCCGAAGGTCACCGGCTGCGCCGCCTGCATGTGGGTGAAGCCCGGCATCACCGTTGCCGCATGCTCCTCGGCCCGATCCAGGAACGCCGTGATCAGGCCCTTCAGCGCCTCGGCGACACGAAAGCATTCGTCCTTGACCCACAGCCTGAGGTCGACCGCCACCTGGTCGTTGCGCGAGCGGGCGGTATGCAGGCGGCCGGCGGCGGGGCCGATCAAATCGGCCAGACGGGCCTCGACATTCATGTGGATGTCTTCCAGCCTGGTCGAGAACTCGAATGTGCCGGCCTCGATCTCTGCGAGGATCGTGTTCAGCCCGTGAGCGATTTTTTCTTGATCGGCCGCCGAAATAATGCCCGTTTGCGCCAGCATCTGGCTATGGGCGATCGAGCCGCGAATATCCTGCGCATAGAGTTTGCGGTCGAACGAGATCGACGCGTTGATCGCTTCCATGATTGCGGCCGGACCCGAGGCAAAACGTCCGCCCCACATCTGGTTGCTGGCCTTCTTGTCGTTCATCGCTATAACCCGTGCTCCGGAGCAGTTTTTCAAAAATGGCAGACGGCAATAGATTTTTCCCGGCTTTGCGTCTCATCCTCGCCGCTTTGGTTGCGGGCGTGCTGGCCGGCGCGGTCGCGGTATATGTCAGGGAAAGCAGTTCTGGCAACAAGGCGCCCGCGCAAGTGGCCGCCGGCGGCGGCAAGGACGACGTCGCCTGCGCCGCCAAGACCGACCGTGCCAAGAAGATCGCCGCCGCTGCCACCGGCCAGGTTGCCGCGCTTTTGCCGGCGGATCCGCCGCAATCGCTGAAAAGCCTTGCCTTCAACGGCCCCGACGGCAAGCCGACGACGATCGCCGATCATGCCGGCAAGACGGTGCTGCTCAATCTGTGGGCGACATGGTGCGCACCTTGCCGCGCCGAAATGCCGGCGCTCGATGCGCTGCAGAAGGAGATGGGCAGCGATGCGTTTCAGGTTGTTGCCGTCAACGTCGATGCCGGCGACGATGCCAAACCGAAGAAGTTCCTGGAGGACACCGGCGTCAAGTCGCTCGGCTACTATCGCGATGCCACGATGGCGCTGTTCAACGACGTCAAGACGCGCGGCCTGGCGCTCGGTCTGCCGGTCACCATGCTGATCGATGGGCAAGGCTGCCTGATCGCCCATATGAATGGCCCGGCCGAATGGTCGGGGCCGGATGCCAAGCGTCTGGTCGAGGCGGCGCTTCAGCCGGGATAGGCTCAGACCGTGCGCAGGCGCGGCTTGAGCGCGGCAATGCTTGCGCCGCGTCGGCTGGCGGTGCGGATTGCCGGAGCGGCCACGCCCGTCAGTTCCCCGAATGTCTCGATCGGAGCCGGTTTGCCGAGGTAGTAGCCTTGCCCGATCTCGCAAGCCTCGGCGTCCAGGAACTGCAATTCACCCGGCGTCTCGATGCCTTCTGCCAGAACCGGTAGGCCGAGACCGCGTCCAAGCCCCAGCACGGCGCGAACGATCGCCGCGAACTGGGCGTTCTTGTCGACCGATTTGATGAACGACCCGTCGATCTTGATCTTGTCGAAGGGAAAGGCGCTGAGGTTGGACAGCGAAGAATAGCCGGTGCCAAAATCGTCCATCGCCACATGCACGCCAAGCGCCTTGACCTGCCTCAAGGTTGCCAGCGCGCGCGGCATGTCCTTCACCAGGGCCGTTTCGGTGATCTCCAGTTCGAGCCTGCCGGGGGCCAGGCCGGATCTCGTCAATGCGTCGTGCACCTTGCGGCTGAAGTTCGGATTGTGAAGTTGCACGGCGGAGACGTTGACGGCGACCATCAGCGGGTTTGTCCAGCGAACAGCATCGTTACAAGCCGTCGTCAGCACCCAGTCGCCGATCTGCGCGATAGTGCCACTGTCCTCGGCCACGGGGATGAAAACGGCCGGAGAAATGTCACCCCGCTCAGGGTGCTGCCAACGGACCAGGGCTTCGAAGCCGATCATCCTGCCGCCGCGGATCTCCTTCTGCGGCTGATAGACGAGGTGGAACTCCTTGCGGGCGATCGCCTGGCGCAATTCATGCTCCATCACGCGCTTGTCGCGGGCCGCGGTGCCCATGGCTATCTCGAAAAACCGATAAGTGTCCCTGCCTTCGGTTTTGGCGCGATGGAGTGCCGTGTCGGCATGGCTGATCAGGCCGGCCTGGTCTTCGGCATCCAGCGGAAAGAAGGCGATGCCGATGCTGGCCGAGACGAGGCCGGAGCCGACCGAAACCCTGTTTTCCTCCCGGATCGCCGCCAGCAAGTCCTCGGCTATCCGGCCTGCGGCCAGGGGGTCGGGGAGGTTCGGAGCTATGATGGCAAATTCATCGCCGCCGAGACGCGCGAGCATCTGTCCGTGGCGCGGGATGCCGGAAATGCAGTGCGCCAGCTTCTGCAGCATAGCATCGCCGGCCCCGTGGCCATAGAGGTCGTTGACTTGCTTGAACCGGTCAAGGTCAAGCAGCAGGAGCGCCAGATGTCCATCCTTGCCGCCACGATCCATCGAGGCGAATTCTGCTTCCAGCCGGGAAGAAAAGCTCCGCCGATTGGCAAGCCCGGTAAGCGGATCGAAATGCGCGAGGCGGAGGATCTCTTGTTCTGCCTTCTTGCGCTCACGGATGTCGCGAACGGCAAGCACCGTATGAGGCCTGCCGCAGTAGGTGATTTTCCTGGCGATCAGCTCGACAGGAATTCTCGCCCCGTCGCTGCCCCTTAACTTCGCTTCCTGCGCCTGTTCGCCGAAGCCGGACATATCGGCTGCGCTCTGTCCGTCGAAAAGCTCGCCGAATTGCATCGTGTTCAGGGTGGCTGTCGCTGTTCCGGTCAGCTTCGCCATACTGTCATTGGCGCTGACAATGCGGGTGCCATCGCAAACGATCAGACCTTCCACCGCCGCATTGGCGAGATCGTGCATGCGATCGGCCTCGAGCTTCTGGCGGCGAAAGCGCAGGTCGATCCACAGCGCGGCACCCGATAGCACAAGGATTATCAGGCTGGCGACCGCTGCGGCAAAGGCCTGGGAAATGGGCTCGATGGAATGTTCGGATATTTCAATCGAGGAATCCGGAATGATCGACACCGCAGCCATCGCGATGAAATGCAAGCTGCAAATCGCCAGCGTTAAAAGCGCGGCGCCGCCGAAAGTCGCGAGCGCTGACGGACGGCGCAAGACGACAAGGAGCGCCAGTGCCGCGAGGGTCACGCCGGCCAGAAGCGATATCGCGACAAGGAGCAGGTTCCATACGACCCGGCCTTCGACCTCGAAAGCTGCCATGCCGATGTAGTGCATCGTCGCGATGGCGCCGCCCAGAATGGCGCCACCGACGAGGAAATGGTCGATGCCGCGGCGCAAGGTGGCGACCCACATCCCAAGCGCGGTCATGATAACGGCGGCGGCAAGCGAAAAGGCGGATAATCCCGGATTGTATGCGTTCGGTATTCCCGGCGTAAACGCGGTCATGGCGATGAAATGCGTCGCCCATATGCCGAACCCGGTCGAGGCTGCGGCGATCATCAGCCAGACAAGCCGGTTTCGCTCGGTCGATCGGCCGACATGCTTAAGGAGATTAACCGCTGAGAAGCAAGAAATTCCACAGACGAGTGCGGCAAGCGCAACCAGTCTCGGATCGTGCTGACTTACAATACAATTATAGACCGTCAGCATCCTGGTTCACTCGGTCTGCCAAAACTAACAGGGGAGGTGTGACTGATTAGTTCTTGGAGATTTTAACGAATGGTTAACCCGCGGGCCATGAGGCGGGTCTTTTCGGGGGAAAACCGACGCCGCTGCGCCGAAAAGACGGTGATGTGATTTCTTGCGCCCGGTTTCGGTAGCGAGTGCACTTTAGGAAGGAATGATGTTCATTGATCCGCAATAAAACCGTTGTCCGATTGTCATCAGCGCCACATATTGGCTTTGCGGAAGTGCCCCTTTCGCCAATGACAAACGGGAGATGAAACATGAAGTTCTTCGGCTTTGCGGCCGGTATCGCCGCCACCGTGACCCTGCTTTCCACCACCTCCGCCTTCGCCGTCACGCAGATCAGCTGGTGGCACGCCATGACCGGCGCCAACGCCGAGGTCGTCGCCAAGATCTCCAAGGATTTCAACGCCAGCCAGAGCGACTATGAGCTCGTTCCGGTGTTCAAGGGCACCTATCCGGAGACGCTGAATGCCGGCATCGCTGCCTTTCGTGCCGGGCAAGCGCCCGATATCCTCCAGGTGTTCGACGTCGGCACCGGCGTGATGATGGCGGCCGAGGGTGCGATAAAGCCGGTGGCCGATGTGATGACCGGCGCCGGGATGACTTTCGACAAGAGCCAGTATCTGCCCGGCATCGTCGGCTATTATTCGAAGCCGGACGGCACCATGCTATCGTTCCCCTACAACTCTTCCTCGCCGATCCTCTACTACAACAAGGACATCTTCCAGAAGGCAGGCCTCGACGTGAACAATCCGCCCAAGACGTGGAACGAGGTGTGGGAAGCTGCCAAGAAGATCAAGACGAGCGGCGCCGCCCCTTGCGGCTATACCTCGACCTGGCTGACCTGGATCCACCTGGAGAATTTCGCGGCGTGGAATGACGTGCCTTGGGCCACCCAGCAGAATGGCCTGGCCGGCGGTGATGTCGAACTCAAGATCAATGCGCCGATTTTCGTCAACCACTTCCAGGCGCTCGCTGACCTGGCCAAGGACGGCACATTCAAATATGGCGGGCGCACCTCCGAAGCCAAGCAGATATTCCTCGCCGGCGAATGCGGCATCTTCACCGAATCGTCGGGCGGCCTCGGCGATATCGTCAAGTCCGGCATGAACTATGGCATCGGCCAGCTTCCTTACGACAGTGACGCCAAGGGTGCCCCGCAGAACACGACGCCGGGCGGTGCCAGCCTGTGGGTGTTCGGCAACAAGTCGGACGAGGAATACAAGGGCGTCGCGGCCTTCTTTGTCTATCTGTCCAAGACCGATGTGCAGGAATATCTGCACCAGAAGTCGGGATACCTGCCTGTGACGCTCGCCGCATACGAGGCGACCAAGAAATCAGGCTTCTATGACAAAAACCCCGGCCGCGAGACACCCATCCTGCAGATGACAGGCAAGGCGCCGACCGACAACTCGAAGGGCGTGCGCCTGCCGAATCTGCCGCAGGTGCGTGATATCCAGAACGAGGAGATCGAGAAGATGCTGGCTGGCCAGCAAACCGCTCAGCAGGCGCTCGACAATGCCGTCGCGCGCGGCAACGCGGCGATCAAGGAAGCGCTGGAGAACTGACGGGATTATCTCGGTTAGTCGGTTGGAATATCGCCCACGCGGGCTCGCGTGGGCGACACCTGGATAGCGAGGGAAATCAGCCTGTCTCCACGCGTCGTCTTTCCCAACAAGATCCTGCCCTACCTGCTGGTGGCGCCACAACTCGCCATCACCCTGGTTTTCTTCTACTGGCCGGCCGGTCAGGCGCTTTACCAGTCGATGCTCAGGCAAGACCCGTTCGGGCTGAAGAGCAGGTTCGTCTGGTTTGCCAATTTCCGGAAGGTGCTGGCCGATCCGGCCTACCTCAACTCGATCAAGGTCACCGTAGTGTTCTCTCTTGCGACCGCGATCGTTGCCATGGTTGTCGCCCTGCTGCTCGCGGTCATGGCCGAGAAGGCCGTGCGCGGCAAAGGCCTCTACCGCACACTGTTGATATGGCCTTACGCCGTGGCGCCGGCGATTGCCGGCATGCTTTGGCTTTTCCTGTTCAATCCCTCGATCGGCTCGTTGGCCTATTTGCTGAGAAGCCTCGGCATCGTATGGGACCCGCTGCTCAACGGCACCCACGCCATGATCCTGCTGGTGTCGGCTGCTGCCTGGAAGCAGATCAGCTATAACTTCCTGTTCTTCGTCGCCGGCCTGCAGGCGGTGCCGAAAACGCTGATCGAAGCGGCGGCCATGGACGGCGCCGGCGAAACCAAGCGCTTCTGGACCATCGTCTTCCCGCTGCTTGCGCCGACAACCTTTTTCCTGCTGGTCGTCAACACCGTCTATGCCCTGTTCGACACGTTCGGCATCGTTCATGCCGTCACCGGCGGCGGGCCCGGCAAGACGACCGAGACGCTGGTCTACAAGGTCTACAATGACGGCTTCGTCAATCTGATCCTGGGCGATTCGGCGGCGCAGTCGGTCATCCTGATGGCCATCGTCATTGCGCTCACAGCGATCCAGTTCCGCTATGTGGAACGCAAAGTCCATTACGGCTGAGGGAAGCGATGATCGGCCAGTCCCCGCTCCGCACCTTCATCGCCCATGCCGTGCTCATCCTCGGCATATTGATCGTGGCTTTTCCGATCTACTACACCTTCGTTGCCTCGACGCACACGCTGCAAACGATCCTCAGGCCGCCCCTGCCGCTCTTGCCCGGCGGCCAGCTATGGAACAATTACAACGAGGCGCTGTTCGCCGGCATCGGTCGTATCGGCGGCGTCAGCGTCGGCAGGCTGCTCCTCAACACCACGATCATGGCGCTCGGCGTTGCGGTGGGAAAGATCTTCATCTCGATCCTGTCGGCCTACGCGATCGTGTTCTTTCGCTTTCCGCTGCGCATGACCTTCTTCTGGCTGATCTTCATCACCTTGATGCTTCCAGTCGAGGTGCGCATCCTGCCGACCTACAAGGTGATGGTCGATCTCGGCATGATCGACACCTATGCCGGCCTGATCGTCCCGCTGATCGCCTCGGCCACCGCAACGCTGCTGTTTCGCCAGTTCTTCATGACCATACCGGGCGAATTGGTCGAGGCGGCGCGTGTCGACGGTGCCGGGCCATGGCGCTTCTTTTTCGATATTCTGGTGCCGCTGTCGCGGACAAACATCGCCGCGCTGTTCGTGATCCTCTTCATCTATGGCTGGACGCAGTATCTTTGGCCGCTGCTCGTCACCAACAGCAACGACATGAACACCATCGTCATCGCGCTGAGAAAGATGGTTTCCTTCGCCGATGCCGACACCCAATGGCACCTCGTGATGGTCACGGCAATGCTGGCCATCGTGCCGCCGATCCTGGTGGTCGTGCTGATGCAACGCTGGTTCGTGCGCGGTCTGGTCGAATCCGAAAAGTGAGAAGCCGATGGCGACCGTGGATCTGAAGGATGTCAGGAAAATCTATCCCAGCGGCGTCGAAGCCGTGAAGGGCGTTTCCATCGCCATTCCCGACAAGGAGCTTTGCGTGCTGGTCGGCCCCTCCGGCTGCGGCAAGTCTACGCTGCTGAGGATGATCGCCGGGCTGGAGACGATTTCTGCCGGTACAGTCGCCATCGACGGCAAGGTGGTCAACGCCATTGGCCCGACCGAGCGCGACATCGCCATGGTGTTCCAGAACTACGCGCTTTATCCACATATGAAGGTCTACGACAACATGGCCTATGGCCTGCGCAACCGCGGCACGCCGAATGACGAGATCGACAGCAGGGTACGCTCGACTGCCAAGGTGCTGGAGCTTTCGGCGCTGCTCGACCGGCGCCCGCGCGAGCTTTCCGGCGGTCAGCGCCAGCGCGTCGCCATGGGTCGCGCCATCGTGCGCAACCCGAAGGTCTTCCTGTTCGACGAACCGCTGTCCAACCTCGATGCGAAATTGCGCGGGCAGATGCGCATCGAGATCAAGAATCTGCAGCGCTCGCTTGGCGTCACCTCGGTTTATGTCACGCACGACCAGCTTGAGGCGATGACGCTGGCCGACATCCTCGTCGTCATGAACGCCGGCCTGGTCGAGCAGACCGGCGCGCCGCTTGATGTGTACGAAAAACCGGCCTCGACCTTCGTCGCCTCGTTCATAGGCGCACCGCCGATGAATCTGCTGGCGCTCACAGGGGCCTCCCCAAGCTCGGTATTGGCGGACGGTACTGTGATTTGCTTGGCGCCTCGACAGGGCAAGGCAGTGACACTAGGCTTTCGTCCGGAGGACGCCGACATCACCTTCGCGGCAGAGGCGCCGGCCGGCGCGCTCGCGCTGCCGGCAACAGTGGAAGCGGTCGAACCGGTCGGTGCCGAAAGCTTTCTCCACTGCGTGGCAGCCGGCAGCCGCATCGTGGTGCGCGTCTCAGGCCGCGCCAGCGCCAAGCCAGGCGACCAATTGCGCGTCGTGGCCAGGTCCGAAAAGCTGCATTGGTTCGATCAGGCGGGCAAACGGGTCGATTGAAGTCGGCCTTGCGCAAAACCGTTCAGACAAACACATGCGCCTTGCCTGACACGGTCAGCCGGACGATCTCGCCGATCGCCGGCGCGTCCATGCCCGGCTTGCGCAGGATCAACGGCGTATTGCCGATGGCGGCGGCGTCGGGCGGATCGGGGCTGTTCAACAGACGCACCGCGATGGTGCACATCGAGCCGGCGAACTCCGATTCCGTCACCTCGCCGAACAGCATGTCCGGCGTGCCGGACATGCCTTCACGCGATGTGCGTTTCAGCAACACCTGCTCCGGCCGCAGCATGATGCGGGCGACGTCGCGCCGCTCCGAGCTGTCGACAGCGATGCGGCCGAGCGGCGAGATGGCGAAGCCATCGGCGATCCTTGCCGGCAGGACGATGGCGTCGCCAAGGAACTCGGCGACCATCCTGTCCTTCGGCTTGAAATAGAGCTCGCGCGGCGTGCCGACCTGCGAGAATTTGCCGTCGCGCATCACCGCGACCTGGCTGGCGAATGACAGCGCCTCGGCCTGGTCGTGGGTGACCAGGATGGTGGTGATGCCGGCGGTTTCAAGGAGCTCGGCCACGGCCTTGCGCATCGAGGCGCGCAGGCCGGTGTCGAGCGCCGAGAACGGCTCGTCGAGCAGCATCAGCCGCGGCTTCATGGCCATGGCGCGGGCGAGCGCGACGCGCTGCTGCTGGCCACCGGAGAGTTCGTGCGGACGGCGCTTCAGGATACCTTTGTCCAGCCCGACGACATAGGCGAGCTCGGCGATGCGCTCACTGCGCTTTTCCTCGTGACGCCCCATGCCGAAGCCGATATTGGCGGCGATGCTCAGATGCGGGAATAGAGCGCCGTCCTGCGCCACCAGCCCGATGCCGCGGCGATGCGCCGGCACGGCCGTGTCGCCTTCGGCCAGCACCTCGCCATCAAGCACGATGCGGCCCTGGTCCGGCGCCTCGAAGCCGGCGATCAGCCGCAGCAAGGTGGTCTTGCCGCAACCGGACGGCCCGACGACAGCCGTACGGCTGCCGCTGGCCACGCTGAGGTCGACGCCGGCAAGTGCTGCGACCGGCCCGTAGTGCTTGTGGATGCCGCTCAGCTCGAGAAAGCTCATCGCCCGGCCATCCGCTTCGACTGGACGTAGAGCAACCAGGTCAAAGGCAGCGACATCGCCACCATGATCAGGGCATAAGGCGCCGCTGACGCATAGTCGATCTCGCCGCTATAGGACCAGAACGCCATGGCCAGCGTGCGGGTGCCGTTGGGCGCCAGCATCTGGGTTGCGGTCAATTCGTTCATGATACCCAGCGCGACCAACGCCATACCGGCTGCGGCGCCCGGCGCCGACAGGCGGATGGTCGTCGACCACAACGCCTTGAGCGGCGACCGGCCGAGGCTGGAGGCGGCGCGTTCGAGCTCGACCGGCGCCTGTGCGATCGACGCCCTGAGGCTAATCAGAGCGCGCGGCAGGAACATCAGCGCATAGGCGACCAGGATGGTGAACAGGGTCTGGTAGAGCGGCATGGCGATACGCACGGCGATGGTGACCAGCGCCAGGGCGATGACAACGCCGGGCAACGCGCCGACGATATAGTTGCAGCCCTCCAGGACGCGTTGCAGCCGCCCCGGCGCGCGGATCGAAATCCACGCCATCGGCATTGCCGCGACGGTGGCGAGCAGTGCGCCGGCAATTGCTAGGAACAGCGTTTGGCCAAGCGCCAGGCCGATCTCGTCGAGCCGCCAGACATCGGCGCCGCCGGCCATGAGCCAGCGGCCGATAGTGGCGAACGGCACGCCGACCGCCAGCAGAGTGGTAATGGCAGGCAGCAGCAGGCAAGGAATGGTGGCGCGCCCAAGGCCCGTGCGCTGCTGCTGGCGCGCAGCACCCGAACCGACGCGGGCATAGCGCTCCTCGCCGCGCACCAGCACCTCCAGCCCGAGCAGCACAAGGCAGCAGGTCACCAGCACGCCGGCCAGCATGTTGGCGGCGGGACCGTTGAAGGTCGACTGGAACTGGTCGACGATCGCGGTGGTGAAGGTGTCGAAGCGGATGAAGACATAGAGCCCGTATTCGGCCAGGAGATGCAGGCCGACCAGCAGGGAGCCGCCGCAAATGGCGAGCCGGAGCTGCGGCAGCACGACACGCCTGAACACACGCCACGGGCCGAGACCAAGGGCTGCCGCTGCATCCTCGAGAGCGGGATCGAGCCGGCGCAATGCCGCCGCCACCGGCAGATAAAGGAAGGGGAAATAGGCGATGACCGACACAAGCACGCCGGCCCACAGGCCGTGCAGTCTGGGCACCATGGTGACCCAGGCGTAACTGTGGACGAAGGCCGGAATGGCGAGCGGCGCCACCGACAGCCAGGCCCATAGGCGGGCACCCGGCAGATCGCTGCGCTCGGTCAGCCAGGCCAGCATGACCGACAGCACGATCGAGATCGGCACCGCCAACACCACCAGCAGGCTGGTGTTGACCAGAAGTTCGCCGACGCGCGGCCTGAACACCAGCGCCGCCACCGTTTCCCAGCCGGTCTGCACCGCCACCCAGACGATGAAGGCAAGCGGCAGCAGCGCGAAAAGCGAGACAAAGACGGCAGCCAACGCAATCCATGAGACCGACCAACGACGTGCCCGCACGGCCGTGGCGTCGGCCGGCAAGCCTGGGCGTGCGAGATCGATCGCGGATTGCATCAGATCAGACGTTGCGCCAGCTCCGCCCGGAGGCGGAAACGATCGGCGGCGGATAATCTCGCGGGTAGCTTGTGGTCATAGGCAAATGCCATCTTGAAAACAGAGCGCTCCTGTGGAAAGCGAATTCCCACAGGAGCGCAGTCGGTTGCCCTTTTAGGACGAACGCCGGCTAAAGCAAGCCGGCCGCCGTCATCAGGTCGGTCACCTTTTTCGAGTTCAGCGTCGTCGGGTCGACTTTCGGCGCCTGCAGATCGGCCAGCGGCACCAGCTTCGGATTGGACTCGGCGCCCTTGCCGACTGCGTATTCGAACGAATCGCCTGTTTTCAGCACGTCCTGGCCGCCATTGCCGGTGACCCATTTCAGGAAAGCCTGCGCTTCCTTCGGGTGCTTGCTCGAGGCCAGCACGCCGCCGCCGGAAATCGAGACGAAAGCACCGGGATCCTGATGCTTGAAATAGTGCAACTCGACGTTCTTGCTGTTCTCGCCGGTCTTGGCCTGATCGCCGTAGTAGTAATAGTGATAGATCACGCCGCCTTCGACCTCGCCGGCATTGACCGCCTTCATCACCGTGCTGTTGCCCTTATAGGCGGTAAAATTCTCCTTCATCGCCTTCAGCCATTCGGCCGTCGCCGCCTCACCCTTGAGCTGCAGAAGCGCGCTGACGATCGCCTGGAAATCGGCGCCGGAGGGCGAAGCGGCCCAGCGGCCCTTCCAGCTCGGATCGGCGAGATCGAGCAGCGATTTGGGCAGCTGGTCGGCGCTCAGCTTGGGCTTGTTGTAGGCAAAGACGGTGCTGCGCGCGGCGACGCCGACCCATTTGCCGCTCGCCGGCTGGTACTCCTGCGGAACCTGGGCCAGCGTCTCGGTGCCGACCGGTGCGAACAGGCCGGCCGCCTCGACTAATGCCATGGCCGGCGAATTCTCCGTCAGGAATACATCGGCGGGCGAAGCGGTGCCTTCCGCAACGATCTGATTGGAGAAATCGCTGTCGCCGCCATTGCGGACGGTAACCTTGATGCCGGTTTCCTTGGTGAATCCCTCCGCCCAGGCCTTGGTCAGGTTTTCGTGCTGGGCGTTGTAGACGACGATGCCCTCGTCCTCTGCTATTGCCGGGCCGGCGATCAGGCTGATTGCAAGTGCTGTCGCACCGGCAAGGGCGGAAAGAGCATATTTCATGGCGTCGTCCTCGATTTCGATGGTCTTTGGCTTGGCACGCTGCACCTACCAATACCTGACTGGTGCAGTCAACATTGCTGGCCCACTCAATCGCTCAAAAGGAGCAAACTTTCGTGATGCTCAGCTAATTTGCCTTGGACATTATTTCGCCGGCCCCGTAACAAATCAGCGCCGAGACGCGAATATCGGGGAGTGAACTCTTGTGAGCGGCAAGGACGAAGCCGAGCTTTCACGCCTGCTGCGGGCCGCGATCGCCGGAGACGAAAGGGCCTATGCCGACTTTCTGCACCGGATCGCCGCGCTCGTTCGTGGCTTTGCCCGGCGCAAGATCGTGCAGGGCGGGGTGGATCCCGAGGATGTCGTGCAGGAAACCTTGCTGGCCATTCATGTGAAACGACACACCTGGCGCCATGATGCGCCGGTGCTGCCTTGGGTCTATGCAATAGCCCGCTTCAAGCTGATCGATGCGTTCCGGCGGCGCGGTCGGCGGATCGAGATCGAGATCGACGAAATCGCCGAGACCTTTGCCGAGCCGGAATCGGAGACGGTCAGCGAGCGCGACGTCAACCGGGCGCTCGACAGCCTGTCGCCGGCACAGCGTTCCGTCGTCTCGGCCGTATCGGTCGAAGGCCGGTCAATCGGTGAGATCGCGGCCAAATTCGGCATCAGCGAGACGGCTGTGCGGGTGTCACTGCACCGCGGGCTTGCCGCCATTGCCAAACGGTTCAGGGCGGGGCGGGAATAACATGAGGACCGAAGATTTCATCAAGGCGCTCGACGCCGATGCCCGCAGCAAGGCGCTGCCGCTAGGCACCGCCTGGTGGCTTGCCGCCGGCGCGGCCATCGTGATCGCGGCCGCGGTTTTCTGGCTGACGATCGGCCCGCGCCCCGACATTGCGATCGCCATGCACACGATGCGGTTCCTGTCCAAATTCGTCTTCACGATTGCTCTTGCCGCCAGCGCCTTTGTCCTGGTGCGTGGGCTGTCGACGCCCGGTGCATCGACCGGCCGGGCGGTGAGCTGGATGGTCGCCGCGCCGCTGCTGGTGATTGTGGCTGTGATTCTCGAACTCTTCGCCGTGCCTGCGTCCGACTGGGGCACGCGTCTGGTCGGCACGAACATGGTCATCTGCCTGACCTTCATTCCGTTGATCGGGATCGGCCCGCTTGCCGTCTTTCTCGCGGTGCTGCGCCATGGCGCGCCGACAAGGCCGGTGCTTGCCGGTGCGGCCGCGGGCCTGCTTGCCGGCGGGCTGGCGGCGACCTTCTATGCGGCGCATTGCTTCGACGATTCGCCGCTTTTCGTCGGCACCTGGTATACGATCGCGGTCGCCATCCTTGCCGTGCTCGGGGCGCTCGGCGGACGACTTTTTGTGCGCTGGTAGCGAGGCGATCAGCGTGTCGGAACGGGATGCTCGCCGCGATAGTCGTAGAAGCCGCGCCCGGTCTTGCGGCCGAGCCAGCCGGCCTCGACATATTTGACCAGCAGCGGGCAGGGGCGGTATTTCGAATCCGACAGCCCGTCATGCAGCACCTGCATGATCGACAGGCAGGTATCGAGCCCGATGAAATCGGCAAGCTGCAGCGGCCCCATCGGATGGTTGGCGCCGAGCTTCATGGCGGTATCGATCGCGTCGACCGAGCCGACACCTTCATAGAGCGTGTAGATCGCCTCGTTGATCATCGGCAGCAGGATGCGGTTGACGATGAAGGCCGGGAAATCCTCCGAGACGGTGATCGTCTTGTCGAGCTGCTTCACATAGGTTTTTGCCGCCTCGAAGGTCTGGTCCTCGGTGGCGATGCCGCGCACCAGTTCGACCAGCTTCATCACCGGAACCGGATTCATGAAATGTATGCCGATGAAGCGTTCCGGCCGGTCGGTCTGCGAAGCCAGCCGTGTGATCGAGATCGATGACGTGTTCGTCGCCAGGATGGCCTCGGGGTTGAGCTGCGGGCAGAGCTGGGCATAGATCTTGCGCTTGACCGTCTCGTCCTCGGTCGCTGCTTCGATCACCAGATCGGCGCCCGCAAGGTCGGCCATGGCCGGTGCCGCCGAAATGCGCGCCATCGCCTCATTGCGCAGCTTTTCCTCGAGTTTGCCGGAGCCGACCTGACGGGCCATGTTGCCGCTGATCGTAGCGATGCCCTTTTCGATGCGGTCGGGCGAAATATCGTAAACCAGCACCTTATAGCCCGCCAGCGCCGACACATGGGCGATGCCGCCACCCATCTGGCCCGCGCCGATGATGCCGATCGTCTCGATCTTGCTCATTACCCGATCCCGTCGAGGCCTTTGCGGCCCGTTTTTTGTGCAGTGCAAACTAAAAGGGCGGGGCGACTTCGTCTACCCCACCCCTCAGAATTTAATACGCTTTGGCAGAAGGCGTCAAAGCGCCTTTTGCAGTTCCGGCAGAATGACGAAGAGATCGCCGACGAGACCGTAGTCGGCGACCTGGAAGATCGGCGCTTCCTCGTCCTTGTTGATGGCAACGATCACCTTCGAATCCTTCATGCCGGCAAGGTGCTGGATGGCACCGGAGATGCCGACGGCAATATAAAGGTCGGGCGCTACCACCTTGCCGGTCTGGCCGACCTGCCAGTCGTTCGGCGCATAGCCGGCATCGACGGCGGCGCGAGATGCGCCAACCGCCGCACCGAGCTTGTCGGCGACCGGCAGGATGACCTCCTGGAACTTCTCGGAGGAGCCCAGCGCACGGCCGCCCGAGATGATGATCTTGGCCGAGGTCAGCTCTGGACGGTCGGTCTCGGAGAGCTTGTTCTCGACAAAGCTCGACAGGCCGGGATTGGCCGCCGCCTGGACCGTCTCGACCGGCGCGGAACCGCCCTCGGGTGCTGCCTGGAAGGAAGCGGTACGCACCGTGATGACGTTCTTGGCGTCACTGGACTGCACCGTCTGGATGGCGTTGCCGGCATAGATCGGCCGCTTGAAGGTGTCGGGCGACACGACTTCGATGATTTCAGATATCTGGGCGACATCGAGCAGCGCTGCCACGCGGGGCGCGACGTTCTTGCCCGACGAGGTCGCCGGCGCGATGATCGTCTCGTATGGCTCAGCAAGCGAAACGACGAGTGCCGCCAGCGGTTCGGCGAGACGCTCGGTCAGTTCGTCGGCGTCGGCGAGCAGCACCTTGGTGACGCCCTTGAGCTTGGCGGCGGCGTCCGCTGCCGGCTTGGCACCTTTGCCGGCAACCAGCACATGCACGTCCGAACCGATCTGCAGCGCCGCCGAAAGCGCCTTGGCGGTCTGGTCGGAAAGCGCAGCGTTGTCGTGTTCGGCAATCAGAAGAATTGTCATTTTTTATCCCTTCCTGGCCTTACAGCACGCCGGCTTCGTTTTTCAGCTTGTCTAACAGTTCGGCGACGCTCTTGACCTTGACGCCCGCCTTGCGGCCGCCCGGCTCCTCGGTCTTGATCACTTTAAGCCGCGGCTTGACATCGGCGCCGTAATCGGCAGGGCTCTTCTCGTCGAGCGGCTTCTTCTTGGCCTTCATGATGTTGGGCAGAGACGCGTAGCGTGGCTGGTTCAGCCGCAAATCGGCCGTGACGATCGCCGGCATCTTCAGTTCCAGCGTCTGCAGGCCGCCATCGACCTCGCGCGTCACCGTGGCCTTGTCACCGTCGAGCACGATCTTGGAGGCGAAGGTGCCCTGCGCCCAGCCGAGAAGCGCGGCCAGCATCTGGCCGGTCTGGTTGGAATCGTCGTCGATCGCCTGCTTGCCGAGAATGACAAGGCCGGGCTGTTCTGCCTCGACGACGCCCTTCAGCACCTTGGCGACGCCCAGCGGCTCAGTCTGCTCGTCGGTCTTGACCAGGATGGCGCGGTCGGCGCCCATGGCGAGCGCCGTGCGCAAGGTCTCCTGTGCCTGCTGCGGCCCGATCGACACGACGATGATCTCTTCGGCCTTGCCAGCTTCCTTCAGCCGGATCGCCTCTTCGACCGCGATCTCGTCGAACGGGTTCATCGCCATCTTGACGTTGGCGAGTTCCACCGCCGAACCGTCCGCCTTCACCCGGACCTTGACGTTCGCATCCACAACCCGCTTCACGGGCACAAGGATCTTCATTTGCCTGTCACCTCTTTCACGATAGTCTCTTCACGCTCGTCGGGCGCGCTATAGCAGCGTGCACCTCTTCAGAGTTGTCGAAAGCCGACATTCCGGACGGAATTCTGGTCTTCGCCACGCCAGTAGGGTGGCGCTTCCGTAGTTGCGGCGACCCCGCGCGTCAATATCCGGGGCGCACTCGGATCCTCGGCGAAGCACTCAAATCGGTTCAGTCCGGACCGGAAACGGTCCCCCGGCCCCAGCGCGGCGCCGGCTGCGCAGGTTGTGGGTCGCTTGGCGCCGGCTCCACGGCTACGGGCACCGGACCGGCGACCACGGCCGGCTCCTCGTCTGCGCCGGCGAGTAGCGGTACGCCGCGGCTGCGCAAGACAAGCACCAGCACGGCTCCAGCGATGATGCCGCCAATATGGCAGGCCCAGGAAACCTGATCCTCGCCCCCCTGGGCGAACATGAAGATCTGGAACAGGATCCACAGGATCAGCGGGATGAAGGCCGGGATGCGCAACGGGATGCGCGCGAAGACCAGCACCCATACCTTCACCCGCGGATAAAGGATCAGATAGGCGGCGACCACACCGGCGATGGCGCCCGACGCGCCAATCAGCGGCACCTGCGAATCCCAGGCAACCAGACCCTGGAAGAAAGCGCCGGCGATGGCGCAAAGCAGGTAGAAGACGAGGTAGCGGACATGGCCGAGTGCATCCTCGACATTGTCGCCGAACACCCACAGGAACAGCATGTTGCCGCCGAGGTGGAAGATATCCGCGTGCAGGAAGGAATAGGTCAGATAGCTCAGGCTCTCCGGAATGACGACAAATTGCGGAGCGAGCTCGACGCTGTCATGCACAACCGACGGGATGAAACCGAGGCCCAGCACCGCGGCGTTGGCGAAATCTTCGCCGCCCAGTGTGGTGACAAAGTAGATCAGCACGTTGAGCGCGATCAGGCTGATCGTCACATATTGCAGCTTGATGTGCCGCAGCCGGTTGGTGTCGTAAAGCGGGATGAACATCGGGCCTCTCCCGCTTCCGGCGGATTCAGCGGTTCTTGCCGGGAACCCATAGCACGTCGGCATTTCCGTTGTCATTGACCGCGCGTGCGGCGACGAACAGAAAGTCCGAGACACGGTTTATGTATCTTATCGCCTCGCGGTTGACGTGCTCGTCCGGGTCTTGCGACAGCGCCACCATGACGCGCTCGGCGCGGCGGGCCACCGTGCGGGCGAGGTGAAGGGCAGCCGCTGCCGGCGTACCGCCGTTGAGCACGAAGGATTTGAGCGGCTCAAGGTCCTTGTTGAGGAGATCGATATCCTGTTCGATGCGGTCGGTCTGCGAGGCGATGATGCGCAACGGCTCGTAGTCGAGCGGCTTGCCATTATCGGGGACTGCCAGATCGGCGCCGAGGTCGAAAAGGTCGTTCTGGATGCGGCCGAGCATCGCATCGATCGCCGGATTTACTGCCGCGGTATGAATGCGGGCCATGCCGATGCAGGCATTGGCCTCGTCGACCGTGCCGTAGGCGTCGATGCGAAGGTCGGATTTCAGCCGCCGCTCGCCAGAGCCGAGGCCTGTGGTGCCATCGTCGCCAGTGCGGGTGTAGATCTTGTTGAGCTTGACCACGGGTTACCTCCCGGCTGGTGGCTGCTGCGTCACTTACGGGTGAAATACACCGCCAGCATGATCAGCACCAAGGCCACGAACTGCAAGAGCACGCGCGTCTGCATCAGCTTGTTGGAGGTCATGCTGGAGCCGCCGCGCATCATGTTGATGAGGCCGCGGATCAGCACGATCACCACGGCGACCATGACGAGAACGGCGAGGATGTTGAAGACGGTTGCCATGGTGTGTTCCAGGTTGGATTGCGTTCAGGCGCGTTTGGCGAGCAGACGGTAGAGTGCCGATGACGGCAGGATGCGTTTAAGGATCGCACCGATCCTGGCCGGCACAGTTACCACATAATGCGGGCGCGGGCGCCGCGACAGAAGCGCATGGTGCAAGGCGGAATAAACCACCTCCGGTCCGGGCTTCAGCCGCGTGTGCTGCCGCCGGCCCGCAGCCGTTCGAGTTGCGCCGCATAGGCGAGGCGATGAACGGACTTCTCGTGATCGATATTCGCCAGGAACCACGCAAGGCTGTTGCTGGCGATCTTCGATTTCACCGGCCCCGGCTCGATCAGCGAAACATGGATTCCGCTGCCGAGGAGTTCTTGGTAGAGGGACAGCATCAGCCCTTCGATAGCGTGCTTCGATGCCGAGTAGGCGCCGCGGAAAGGCACCGGCGCCAGGCCGAGGATCGACGAGCAATGAACGAGACGACCATGGCCTTGGCGGCGCATCACCGGTACGACACGGCGAGTGAGGTCATGCCAGCCAAAGACATTGGCCTCGAACTGCTGCCGTAAAGCCTCGACCGGCAGGTCCTCGACGGCGCCGGGCTGTCCGTAGGCGCCATTGTTGAAGAGCGCATCGAGCCGGCCGTCGGTCCGTTCCAGCACCGACGCCACCAGCGCCTCGATCGATCCGGGCTCGGTGTAGTCCAGATAAAAGGCCTCGATGCCGTCGGCCTCGAGCGCAGCGATATCTTCGGGCTTTCGGGCCGTTGCGAACACCCGCCAGCCTTCCTTCTTAAGAGCATGGGCGCAATAGGCGCCTATACCGGAAGAGGCACCTGTGACAATGATGGTGCGCAACTCTTCTCCGGGAGGAATGGTGGTTTGGCCTAGGGTTGTCATTTACCGCAAACCCTTCCCATATTCGCGGCGTCGGGACAATCGAAGGGAACGCGGTTCTTGTTGCGGAAGATCGTAGCCCTCAAACGCGTCCTCTACGACGCGCTCGGCCATTTCAACACCGACGACGGCTGGGCAATGGCCAGCCATCTGGCGATCACCGCGCTGATGGCGCTTTTTCCTTTCCTGATCTTCGCCACGACGCTGGCGAGTTTTTTCGGCGCGCAGGCTTTCGCCGACACCGCCGTGCACCTTGTGTTCGACACATGGCCCGAGCAGATCGCCAAACCGATCGCGCGCGAGGTGCTCAACGTGCTTACCGTCCGGCGCAGTGACCTGTTGACCTACGGTATCGTGCTTGCCGGATATTTCGCCTCGAACGGCATCGAGGCGCTGCGCACCTCGCTCAACCGGGCCTATCGTGTCTCGGAAACGCGCGGCATCATCTATCGGCGGGTGCAGAGCATCATCTTCGTGCTGATCGCGACGGCCGGGTTTTTGGCCATCAGCGTGCTGCTGGTCTTCGCGCCATTGCTGGCACGGCTGGCCGAGTCGCATTTCGAATGGATAAAACCCTATATGGGCACGATCACGCTGTGGCGTTACGTCATCGCCTCTGTAGTCATCATCGGCGGCCTGTTCGCCGTGCATTTCTGGTTGCCGGCCGGCAAGCGCCGCCTCGTTTCGATCGTGCCTGGCATCATCTTCACGCTGGTCGGCTGGCTCATCGGGTCGACCATCTTCGCCGCCTATCTCGATCATTTCTCGTCCTATGTGACGACCTATGCCGGCCTCGCCTCGATCATGATCGCCGTCGTGTTCCTCTATATCGTCTCAGCGATCTTCATCCTCGGTGGCGAGCTCAACGCCGCGATCAGCCGCTATTTAGAGGCGCGTGCCCGCGTCGGCGGCTGAGCCGTCGCCAGCCCGACGCCGAGCGTCGCGATCGCCATGCCGGCGATCTGGAGCGGGCTCAAGTGCTCACCGAACAATGCCCAGGCGATGACCGCGGTGACAGCCGGCACGAGGTAAAACAGCGAGGCGACCTTCGACATTTCGCCGTCGCGGATCATCACCATCAACAGGAAGATGGCGCCGATCGACAGCACCAGCACGAGCCAGGTCATGGCGAAGATCAGCTCGCCGTTGACGATGACCGTTCGGGTCTCGAAGGCGAGCGAGGCCAGAGCCATCACCGATGCGCCGCCGACATATTGCCAGAACGTGGCAGCCACCAGATCGCCGCCGGAAGCAAAGCGCTTCTGCCAGATGGTGCCGGCGCTCATGCCGAGTACCGAGACCAGCGAGGCGCCCAGTGTCTCGGCCGTCACGCCGCCGCCGAGCGCACCGAGCTTCGGCCAAAGCACGATCACCACGCCGATCAACCCGAGGCCGAGACCGGCCCAGTGGCGCGGCAGGATGGCCTCGCCGAGAAGCCGGCCGGCGAGCACTGCCGTGATCAGCGGCTGCAGGCCGACGATCAGGGCTGAAAGTCCGGCGGGCATGCCCCGGTGGATTGCCCAGAACACGCCGCCGAGATAGATGCCATGCATCAGGATGCCGGCACCGGTCGCGTGCAGCGCCTCATCGCGGGTGGCGCGGCTCGAACCAAGTGCGGCCATCAAAGCGACAAGCAGGATTGCGGCCAGGACAAAGCGCGCGGCCAGGAACGTAAAGGGCTCCGCCCACGGCATGGCATAGCGCGCGCCGATGAAGCCGGTCGCCCACAGGACGACGAAAGAGGCGGGGATGAACCGCTTGAGGCTGTGCATTTCCGGAGGCCGCGATGAATTCGGGTGAGGGATCGACTGCGGCGACTGCTTAATGCCGTTCGGGCCGGCAAGCAAAACCAAACGGTTGATCCATAGAGTCATTTGAATTGAAGGAGCGCCGTTGATGGCCGCGAGCTCACCGGTCTAGTCTAGAGACCGACCAGCCACTTGAGATCGGCGGGCGATGCGCCCGCCTTACGCTGGGCGGCAAGGCCGGTATCGCCAAGGCTCTTCGACAGTTTTCGTCCGTCCGGGCCGAGGATCAGGCGATGGTGAAAATAGGCCGGCTGCGGCAGGCCAAGCAGTTGCTGAAGCAGCCGCTGCACGCTGGTCGCGGAATAAAGGTCCTGGCCGCGCACGACATGGCTGACGCCCTGCAGCGCGTCGTCCATGGTGACGGCGAGGTGATAACTGGTCGGGATTTCGCGGCGCGCCACGACCACGTCGCCCCAATCCTGCGGATGGGCTTCGACACGACGCGTCGCGGAGAGCGTCTCGTCCGTGTATTCGGCCCATGACAGGTCCTTGCCGGCGCGCGCTATTGCAGCATCGACGTCCAGCCGCCAGGCAAATGGCACATTTTCGGCGACGCGCCGCTCGCGTTCGCTCGCCGTCAACGCCTTGTCGGCGGCGGGATAGAGCGGCACGCCGTCCGGGTCGCGCGGCCAGTCGCGGCCACGCTTCTCGCTGTCGGCGATAAAGGCGCGGATCTCACTTCTGCTCATGAAGGCCGGGTAGACAAGTTCTTCCTTGATCAGCCGCTCGAGCATCGCCCGATATTCGGCAAAATGCTCGGACTGGCGGCGCACCGGTTCCTCCCAGCCAAGCCCCAGCCATTTCAGGTCGCGAAAAATGCCTGCCTCGAATTCCGGCGTGCAGCGCGTCGTGTCGATATCCTCGATGCGCAGCAGCAGGCGTCCGCCCGCCGCCTTTGCCAATTTCTGATTGAGCAGCGCCGAATAGGCATGGCCGAGATGCAGTTCGCCGTTCGGGCTCGGCGCGAAGCGGAATGTCAGCAGTGTCATTGTCCGGCGGCAATCGGGTTGTGTGGCGCTTTCGCCAATTGCTACTTTGCGCCGGTGGCGTCGTGCGTCCAGAGGGACACGTGACGAAGCGTGCGGCACTTTTGATTTTGGAACAAGCAGACATGCAACGCATCGCCAGTCTCGACGACATTGCGCAAGGGCTGGATAGGCTATGCTTACTCGACCCACGCCTGGAAAAAGTGCGCGGCATGGCCGGCGAGGTGCCGCTCAGGCTGTCGGAGCCGGGGTTCAGGAGCCTTGCCTCGATCGTCGTTTCACAACAAGTGTCCCGCGCGAGCGCCGATGCCATCTTCGGCCGGCTGACGAGACTGCTCGATCCGCTGGCGCCGCAGGCGATACTTGCCGCCGACGAGGCGATCTTTCGCGAGGCCGGGCTGTCGCGGCCCAAGCAGCGCGGCCTGGTTGCCGTCGCCCGGGCGGTGGCCGAGGGACTCGACCTCGATCACCTGTGCCGGCTCGATGCAAGCGAGGCGATCGCGGCCATGACCAAGGTGCCGGGGATCGGCTCGTGGACGGCTGAAGTCTACCTTTTGTTTGCCGCCGGACATCCAGATATCTTTCCGGCGCGCGACGTAGCATTGCAGAGCGCGGTCGGCCATGCGCTCGGCATCGACCCGCGTCCGCCGGAGAAAATGCTGATCCGGCTTGCCGAATCATGGAGCCCGTGGCGCGGTGTCGCATCGCGGCTTTTCTGGGCTTATTATCGCGAATTGAAGGGCAGGGATGCCGCGCCTCCGGCCTGAATCCGCAAAAAAGCATTGAAATCATGCGTTTTTGAGACCCGGCATGATCGACAATCCGCTTCACATCCCTGTCATGTCGGGCTTACAGTATCCGCGTCGACCGGTTCTAGGGTGAAGGAGGTCAACGACGTGACGGTTGCCGTATCTCCGGATGGGCTTCCAGCGCTGGTGCTGAATGCGGATTACCGTCCGCTCAGCTATTACCCCCTGTCGCTCTGGTCCTGGCAGGATGCCATCAAGGCGGTGTTTCTCGAGAGGGTGAACATCGTCGCCGAATACGAACACGCCGTCTCTTCACCGACCTTTTCGATGAAGCTGCCGAGCGTCGTCAGCCTGAAGGCTTACGTGAAGCCGTCGAGGCATCCGGCGTTTACCCGTTTCAACGTCTTCCTGCGTGACCGTTTCCAATGCCAATATTGCGGCACGCCGGACGATCTGACGTTCGACCATGTCATTCCTCGCCATCGCGGCGGCGCCACGACCTGGGAGAATGTCGTCGCTGCCTGCTCGCCCTGCAATCTGAGGAAGGGCGGCATGATGCCGGCCCACGCCAAGATGTGGCCGCTGCAGAAGCCCTACCAGCCGACGGTGCATGATTTGCATAATAACGGCCGGCTGTTCCCGCCCAACCATCTACACGAAAGCTGGATGGATTATCTGTACTGGGATGTCGAACTCGAGCCGTGAGATCATCCGATAATTCGGGAGGCTGGCCGTCTGAAGCGATTGTCTGCGCTTCCGATGCTCACGGACCAATGTCCGCTCCGCTTCGGTTCTCGACAATCACTCCACCCGACTCAGCCTGCCGAATTCTTGGATGATCTCGTGTCGCGCTAAATCAGTCGCGGGCAAAGGCGCTGCGGAAGGCTACGACTGCCAGGACAAAGCTGGCGATGGCGTTCCAGCCGGCCAGCGACAGGCCGAGGATGCGGAGCGCCGCCTTGTCGCAGGAGGGCGGGACGAATTTGTCGAGCGCATCGAGCACGCCCTTGCCGCCGGTGTCCACCGGCCCGGCGGCTGCGGTGCAATCGGTCGGGCCTGGCCACCACGCCCATTCGACGCCGGAGTGATAAACGCCGAGATAGACGCCGTAGAGCATCAGCAGGCCGCCAATAGCCAGCAGGCCACGGCTTACCCAGGCGGGCGCCTTGAGGGCCGACGCAAGCACCGCCAGCAGCATCAAAGGCACGCCGACATAGTAAGGGGTGCGCTGCTCGAGGCAGAGCTTGCAGGGGATGTAGCCGCCGAGATACTGGAAGGCCAGCGCCGAGCCGACCGTGGCGGCCATGGCGACAGCGAGAAACAGGGCGGTGCGCAGCCGCTGGCGTCCGGTATCGGCATTCACGGTCGCTGTCATCGGACTCAGTCCATTCGGTTCGATGCCGTTCAGACGGCGTATTTGACGACGATATAGAGCAAAATCAGGGCAGCGGCGGCGGCGCCTGCAATCTGGCCAAGGCGCTTTTCGATGAAGTGGCGGATCGGCTCGCCATAGCGGCGCAACAGCCACGCGAGAAACAGGAAGCGAGCACCGCGCGCCACGATTGCGAGCACGATGAACAGCAGCAAAGGAACACCGATGACGCCCGACAGGATCGTCACAACCTTGATCGGCGGCAGATGGGCGAGGCCGGAGGTGACCAGCATCAGGATGATGAAGCCGACACCCGATGAGACGCGCATCGCTTCGAACTCGTCATATTTGCCATAAAATTCGAGGATCGGCCGCGCCACCGCATCATAGGCATAATGGCCGATGAACCAGCCGGCGATGCCGCCCAGCACCGAGGCGACGGTGGCGACCAGCGCGTAACGATAGGCGCGATCCGGCCGCGACAGCGCCATCGGCAGATAGAGGACGTCGGCCGGCACCAGGAACACCGAGCTCTCGACGAAGGCGATGAAGGCCAGCCACCATTCGGCCGATTTGCTCGCCGCCAGCGACAAGGTCCAGTCGTAAAGTCCGCGAAGCATCGGCACTCCTAATGCACGCCCAAACCAGAAGCGGTCTTGGGATCACGACATGTACAAACAAGACTTGGAAGCGCCCCGCATCAACCTCGTCGGACAAGGTGCGCTTCAATGACATGCGCCGCCTGTCTAGAAAGATTTTCCGCGCTGCACAATGGCAGCTGCTTCACGAAATCGAAAGGCTGAGGCTTGAGCGAGCCCAGATGTCGGGATTTGGCCAGTTGACGAGCAAGCCATGGCGTCGAACACTTGCCCGCCTGAAGTGCGTCAAGGCAGTTTCCAATTACATCGTGGGTTTTCCGGTCGAACACGATCCGTGTTTAAATACCGGCGATTCCTGTCGCATCCTCTCTCCCTGCTTCGCCCTTTGCGCCGCCATGTCGTTGTCTGATTTCATTTATCGCCCCTTTGAGAAGCTCATCCGTCCGCTGGATATTCCACCCGCGCCGCTGCCTGCGAGCGGGCCGTTTGCACTGCTCCTGCATTTTGCGCGGATGTTCCGCGGCACCCTTGCGGCCATTACCGTCCTGATGATGGCGGTCGAGGGGATCAACCTTGCGACGATTTGGGGGGGCCTCGTTCGTCGTCGATGGGGTGAGCGCGAAGGGCGCGGCGGTTTTCCTGCAGGAGGACTGGCCGACGCTGGTCGTGCTCGGCGTGCTGGTTTTCCCCGTGCTGCCGTTGCTCATCTTCGTGGGCAATGCGCTGAACTCGCAGACGGTGGCCGTATGCATGCCGGCGGCGATGCAGTGGCAGGGCCACAAGGCGGTGGAACGTCAGGATCTTGCCTTCTTCCACGACCTCTTCGCAGGTCAGGTGGCGTCGCGCATTTCGCAAGTCGCATCCGCCGTGCAGCAGCAGATCGTCGTGGCCTTCTACAGAATACCGCTGTTTCTGGTGCAACTCGTCGGGTCGCTCGTTCTGCTTGGCGCGTTGTCCTGGCCGCTGGCGCTTCCGGTTTTCCTCTGGATCTCCGCCAACATCGCCATTGCGGTGGTGGCGGTACCCCAATATTCCGAGCGGTCGCGCCGCTCGGCGCGGGGCGAAGCCTCGTGGTCGGCGCCATGACCGACCTCTACAGCAACATTCAGATGGTCAAGCTGTTTGCGGCGGAAGACAGCGAGGCGGGCGCGATGCGGACCGTGATGGAAAACGCCATCGAGACCCAGCAGCGCGAAAGGCGCATCTATCTGACGACCGATATGGGCGTCGTCCTGCTCAACGTTGCCCTCTTTCTCACCAACGTTGCCATAGGGCTCTGGGGATTTGTCGCCGGCTTCGTCACGGTTGGTCAGTTCGCCGCTTCGATCGCCATCGTGCAGCGGCTCAATGCCAACTCCCGTGCCTTCCTGCAGATGGGCCAGCAGATTTTCCAGGCGGTGGGCACGATCCGCGACGCAATGCTGGTCGTGACGACGCCGCCGACCATAAAAGACGCGCCGAACGCCAAGCCGCTCGACGTCACGGCCGGCGAAGTCGAGTTCAAGAACATCCAGTTCGAATACCGCGAGGGTCAACGGGTGATCGAAGACCTGTCGCTCACCGTGCGCGCCGGCGAGAAGGTCGGGCTCGTCGGCCTCTCCGGGGCCGGCAAGTCGACCCTTGTCAGCCTGCTCCTGAGGTTCTTCGAGCTGAAGGGCGGCGCGATCCTGATCGATGGGCAGGATCTCCGCAGCGTGACCCAGGCCAGCCTTCGGGAGAGCATCGGCGTCGTCACCCAGGACGTCTCACTGCTGAATCGCTCCGTCGGCGACAACATCCGTTATGGCCGGCCCGATGCCCCGCCGGAGGCGTTGGAGCGCGCCGCGATGCTGGCCGAGGCCGACGGCTTCATCGCCGATCTCAGAGATGGCGAAGGCCGCACCGGCTACGACGCTTTCGTCGGCGACCGCGGGGTAAAACTTTCCGGCGGCCAGCGTCAGCGCGTCGCGATCGCCCGGGTGTTGCTCAAGGACGCGCCAATCCTGGTTCTCGATGAGGCGACGTCCGCATTGGACAGCGAGGCCGAGGCGGCGGTCCAGGACAAGCTCGCTCTTCTGATGGAAGGCAAAACTGTGATCGCCATCGCCCATCGCCTGTCGACGATTGCCAGGATGGACCGGATCGTCGTCCTCGACAAAGGCCGCATCGTCGAGGAGGGAAAACCATCGGCGCTGCTGGAGCGCGACGGGCTCTATGCCCGACTGTGGAAGCTTCAGACCGGCGGCTATATTGCCGACGCCCTCGAGGAGATGTGAGCCGCCCTCGGTGATGATGTTTTGCTCATGGCCGGCTCGATACATTCTGCTTTCACTCCGGAAACCGGACTTGGCTGAACTCGTTTCCACCATAACGTTCGGAAGCCGATCCCAACTTCATCGATCATGAGCGAAGCCATAATCCCGAACTCCCGTGCCGCCATTCTCGAGCGGCGATCTGCCGGCGCGCTGACATGGTCCGGCCCCGCCCTGATGTTGTTCGCGCGGTCGGCTTTCGCTGTTGCCGCGCAGGGCCTGGTTGCGGCCGTGTACGCTGCGCACGGTTCGGCGACGCCCTGGCGCGACGCACGGGCTTGGCTGCCGGTATATGGCAGCTTGATCGACGCGGGCTGCCTTGGACTCCTTTGGTGCCTTGCGCGGCGCGAGGGCATCACGTTGCTCGATTTGGTCGGTTTCGATCGCAAACGCTTGGGGCGCGATCTGTTGTTGGGCGTTGCGCTCATCCTCCCGAGCCTCGTTTTCATCTACGCTGGGATCACCGCCAGCAGCCTGTTGGTCTATGGCAACCCTGACGCACCGCAAATATACGGACCTTTGCCGCTCTTGCCTGCGCTCTACGGGGTGCTGATCTTTCCGTTGGTCTGGGGCATTACGGAGCAGACCACCTATAACGGCTATCTTCTGCCGCGTTTCCAAGTCTTGTCGGGAAGCACGGGATTTGCCGTTGCCGTCGTAGCGTTTTCCTGGTCGTTTCAGCATGCGGTGATGCCGCTGACGTTCGACCCACACTTCATGCTCTACCGGCTCTTGGCACCCATCGCGCATTCGACATTCATCACCCTCGTGTACCTGCGCGTGCGCCGCATCCTGCCGCTGGCGACGGCGCATTGGCTCATGGATGGGGCGTCGGTATTCATCGGCATTCCGCTGTTGCGGTAGAAGGGTTCAAACGGGCTGAGATGCCCACTTTAGACCGAAGCCTCCGATCGACGAAATCGAAAGCCTGGGTTTGAGCTACATGGGGTCTCGGGAATTGGCCAGTTGACGAACAGGCCTCCAACCGTATAGTCCGCGCCCATCCAGGCCGCCCGGCCTGAGCCCCTATGGCGGAATTGGTAGACGCGCTCGACTCAAAATCGAGTTCCGCAAGGAGTGCTGGTTCGATCCCGGCTAGGGGCACCATTTCCTAAAATTCCCACGCCACTTCCTGTTAAATCCAATGGCGTGGGTGGGATCGTCCACGACGCCCTCGACGGCCACCGAATGGTTGCGTCTTGCCTGTTGCCGCAAGCTGCCCAAGCTTCCGCTGAACGGTGCGCGGACCAGCCCCAAGCGCAATCTGGCGTTCCTCACCGCACGCGATCAGGCGTGCCGCGGTCCCGCAAAAAGACGTTGCCGCAAAGTCGATCGCTGCCCGACGGACATGTTTCCTCCCGCGAACTACCCACCAGACCCGGCCCACGGATGCAACCTCGGGAGGTGAGATATGCGGTAACATTATGGCACGATGCGAAACAGCTTCGTCTTGGATCGTGCTGCGGGCCGGAGCCGCCGCCGTGCCTAGCGCAGGGCCGCCACGACGTCGGCGAAGTCGGCCCGCTTGCCATTGCCGGCGCGACGCAATTGCACCTCGACCGGCTTGCCGTCGGATTGGTCGCAGTAGACGATGGGTCCGGGCCGCACCCATTTGTCGCCCCACTCGGTCAGCGCGATAATGACCGTTTTGAATTCCAGCCCCTTCCGGGTCAGGACGTATTCGGCCTGCTCGCCGGCGGCACCCGGGCGACGGTCCATCAGGCCGGCCTCGACGAAATCCTCGAGGCGCTTGGCCAGGATGTTGGTGGCGATCCCCAGGCTCTTCTGGAATTGCGAAAAGCGCGTGCAGCCGCCGAATATCGCGTCGCGCAGGATCAACAGGCTCCAGCGCTCGCCGACCAGCTCCAGGGCGCGTGAGGCCGAGCAGTTTTGTTTTTCATAGAGACGACCAAGCATGGTGTGAACATACCCTATTGACTTGCATCATGCAAGTATGCATTGTGCTTGCATGATGCAAGCGACAGAGGTCGAGAGAGCGTCGCTCCACTTCATCGCCCGAGATTTCGGGTGTCCGTCAACCAATCAGATCCAGACAGGAGATATGTCATGAAAAAGGAACAAGATTACACGACGTCATTCGTCGTTAAGCAAAGCCCCGAAGAGGTTTTTGCCGCGGTTGTCAATCCGCGCGCCTGGTGGTCCGAAGACATCGATGGCGATACCAATAAGCTCGGTGCGATATTCTACTATCATTTCAAGGATATCCACCGCGGCACATTCAAGGTCACGGAGCTTGTGCCCGGCAAGAAGGTCGTCTGGCACGTCGCTCAGAACTACTTCAACTTCGTCAAGGATGCGACCGAGTGGACCGGCACGGACGTGGTCTTCGAGATCGCGCCGACTGATAAGGGGACCGAACTGCGTTTCACCCATGTCGGGCTGAAGCCGAGTGAAGAATGCTACGATGTCTGCCATGACTCGTGGCGCTTCTATGTCGCGAGTCTCCGCGACCTGATTTCGACGGGCAAGGGGCAACCCAACAAGGGCGAAGAGAACGCCAACCCAACGGTTGTGCCGCAAAACGAGGACCTCGGCGCCGTCGAGCGCAAGGCGGCAGGCGATGGCGCCGAGATGATCGTCATGACGACGGCAGCGGCGAAGCCCGGCATCGAAAGCAAGGTGCGGAATGCCCTGCGGGACGTGGCGGGGGCGGCCCGCAAGCAAAGCGGGTGCATCGACTATAGCGTCTTTCGCTCGGAGGCAGAGCCCAACGTTACCATCTGCGTCGAGCGCTGGGCATCGAAGCAGGAGCGCGACGCTTTTCTACGCTCGGCGGACGCGAAGAATTTCGTTTCGGCCATAACCGGCGCCTTCCTGGAGCGGCCTTCGCCGATCTCCTACACGACGTTGGAAGTCGGGTCCTAGTTGCAAGGTTCGCCCGGTCACGGCGCCGGCTGCCCTGGAGCAATGCAACGGGGGAGACGGCGTCCAAGCGTGGGAACAGAAAACCATAGCCTACTTGCATGATGCAAGAACGAATGGCTTGCATTCATGCAAGAGGAAGAGAGATCGCCGTGCCGAAATCGATGGAAGTCACAAACAAAGCCGTTCTCGTGACCGGGGCCAATCGCGGCCTCGGCAAGGCGCTGGTCGAGGAAATATTGAGGCGGGGTGCCAAGCGCGTCTATGCCGGCGCGCGCAAACCGCTCGCCCACGCGGATCGGCGCGTCACGCCGCTGATCCTGGACGTGACCGATGCGGTGCAGATTGGGGCGGCTGTCGAGCGGATCGGGTCTCTCGATATCCTCATCAACAACGCCGGCATCGGGCTCTACGACGATCTTGGCGATCGTGCTGCGCTCGAGCGACACCTCGCTGTCAACCTGCTCGGCGTGCATGGCGTAACCCACGCATTCCTGCCGCTGCTCACGCATTCGCGCGGCGCCGTGGTCAACATCCTGTCGGAAGCGGCTCTCGTTCCCTTCCCGATTATTCCGTCTTACTCACTGTCGAAGGCCGCCGCGTTTTCCATGACGCAATCGCTGCGTGCTCTCGCCGGCGCTCGTGGCGTGAGTGTTCATGCAGTCCTGTCCGGTCCCATAGACACCGACATGAGCAGAGACGCCGATATACCGAAGAGCTCCGCGGAGAGCGTCGCGAAAGGCATCCTGGACGGCATGGCGCGAGGGGAAGAGGAAATCTTCCCTGATCCGAAATCGGCATCCATGGCCGAGAGCTGGCGCGGCAGCGCGTTCAAAGCGCTCGAACGCCAGATGGCGGCCTTCGTCCAAGCCATGCCCGCCAAGCCATAGGCGACCGCCGCCATCGATACGCTGCCAGCATTCGCAATTCAGCACCCCACAGTGGGGCGAACATCATGCTGTTGAACGCAACTTCCCCGGTTTTCACCAGCGGATCACGATGACTTTCTCGGTCCCGTTGGCGAGTTCGACAGCTTCGGTGCCATCTGGTTTGCGGCTTTGGATTCTGGCGCTCCCGACAGCTTCGATGCCAACAACGTTGACTGCAAAGGCTTCATCGATTTCGGCGGCACAGATCAAGGTGTCCGGCGGCAGGTCCTTTACTTGATCCAACAACTCGCGAAGCTTCATGGTCGAATCTCCTTGGCGATAGCAGGAATGAGCAGCACGCTTTCGCCGCACATTCGGAACCCTGTCCCTTGAGAAAGGTTCCCGATGAGGTGGAGATGCCGCAGAATGGGACGAGCGCGGCGATCCGCCCGTCGCGATGATGTGAACGCGCCGTGCGAAGCATCTGTCTCAAATCCCTGTCCCTAATGCTGCCGGCGCAATTCCTTGTTGATCATGCCGCCCATCGCTAGACCGACCGCCATCACCGCAAAAGTCGCCGCGATAGATCGCTTCGGCAGCACCGTCTCCCAACCTGGCGTCAACCGCTTCGGCACGAAGCCATAATCTGTTGCCGCGGCAATGGCCGCTGCCGCCAACGCATCGCGAAATATCAGAAGCGACGGACGCGGCGGCCTCGAGGCGAGCCATAGTTCGAAGAGGAATGCCCAGAAGATGGAGGAAGCGTGATGCGTGCCATAGCCGACGAGCGTGTGCGCCACGTCACCGCGCCGCACCGACGCGGCCTGTTCGCCGTAGAGCCAGTGGCTGGTCGCATTCGTGGGCTGCAGGGCGCCTTTGCCTTCCCGCCTGGCAAGCAGGGCCAGCGCAGCTGTCGTGGCGAAGCTGACGATCGTACCCGAAACGGCTGCGGACAATCCTGTCTGGATCAGACTTTTCACTTGGTCCTCCGTCGTTTCGCGGTCGGCTCCTTGGAACGCCTTTGTGAATTCGCGGCAGTGTCGTGTGATTGCCAAAACGGCAAAACGAGTCCGAAGTTCCGGGCACGGACTTTTGGTTGGACGTTATCCCAGGAGCGTCCTCCGGGATAACGCCTTTGAAGTCCGGCTGCCTTTCCTCGCAAGCTACGGATCGTACCCTGAGCCGCTATTACATCGGCCCCGGCACCATCTTGGTCGGCTGCTCAGGCATCGGAAACGGATAGTTGTCGCATTTCACGTCCGGGTTCGTCGGGCTGAACATTCCGAGCGGGTTGTCCTTGAACAGCCAGGCGTGAAGGTCGTAGTGGTGGAACTCCTTCGGGATGAGCGGATAATGCCCCTCCATCGGCCCCTGGAATGTCTGGCCGAAGAGCTTCGGCGGCTCCTTTGTGTCCGGCGTCAAGGGCACGAGCCATTCCGCGCCGACCAGGCGCAATTCGCCGCCGACCGGCTCATAGATCAGCACATTGGGGCGCGTCGGATCCGCGGTCGGGCCGACAGTCGTGACGTTGACGAAATGGATGCCCATCGCGCCCTTCGGGTAGTCCATCGCCCCCTCTACCTTTTCGCCGCTGTAGAAGACGCATCCTACCGTCGATAGATAAAGCTCGCGAATGGCAACCTTGTAGTCTTCATACCTGGACAGCGATTTACGCAGGGCATCGATCTCGGCTTTGTCGGGTTCGGCCGCCCGAGGAGTGGCGGCGTTCAGACACGCGCCAATGAGACCTGCCAAGGTGAGGATACCGACACGCCTGAGGTGAGTTGTTTTCATCATGCATTCCTCCCAGATTTTTTTCTTCTGGCCGTGCAGGACCGAGGCGGCAGTGATGCTGGACGCGCGGCCGTAATTGATCGCCTCATCCCGGTTGGGACTGCGTCGATGCTAATCCTTTCCGCTGATCGGGAGAATTAACCCTGACGACCTAGGCCCGAGAGAGCCCAGCCCATGGCGCGGGAAGACCCCAGACGGACAGAAACCAGAACAGGTTGGGCCTCGGCGTTATTTTGCTGGACATTGATTTGGCCGCAGCCGGGAAGCAGCATTGCCTACGCCTCGAAAGGGTATCGGGAAACGCCCGCTTCACTATATTAGTGTGCGCTAATGATATATGATTGCCGCAAGTGTCATTGGCGTTTGGAGCCGTTCGGGTGCACGCGGTCGGAAATCGATGGATGGAGGCCAGCTTGGCAGGCGTGATCGCCACGGCTGCAGCACTTGGGAGTGTTTCGGCATTTGCGCATAGTTCCGATGGCGGTTGGACCTATCCACCGGCCTGCTGTCACGGCGATCCGCTGACAGGAGAGTGCGGCAAGATTCCCAGCATAACCGTCACACCGCGGCCAGATGGCTACGTGATCGTTTTGCGGCCAGGCGACCACCAGAAGGTCACTCATCAGGACCGATATTTTGTCCCCTACGATAGCGTAATTCCGTCCGGCGACGACAATTTTCACATCTGCCTTCATCCGACCGAAGAACACGAAAACTGCTTCTTCGCGCCGGCAGACGCGATTTAGGCGAATACTCCTACCGGCGGCGCAACAGGCTCTTCATCCGGTTGCGCAGCAGGCGCGCCATGTTGCGGGTCTCGCGATAGAGGTGAAGCTGCGACGCCGCCTGGCGGGCGGGGCGGTCGGCGTCCGGCGTCAACCCGATCACCAGCGTGCCCATCGGCTTGCGTTCGCTCCACAGCCGGCTCATCACCGGATGGTCGGGCACCGCGCAGGAATCGGTCATCATGATGTTGGGGTCGTCGAGATGCTGCCTGGTCACCTCGATCATCAGCAGCGTGCCCGGCGAATAGGCAGCGAGCGTCTCGTCATAGGCGGTCTTCCAGGTGTAGGCGACGCCGGCCTCGACGAAGACGATCAGGCAGGCGATGGTGCGGCCGTCGAGCGTCAGCGAATGGATGCGGCAGAGATCCTGCTCGGCCAGCCGGTGCACCGCTTCGCGGGCGAAGGCGGCGCGGTAGCGGTCGATGGCCATGGCGGTGCGCTCGCGGCCCTTCCAGCCGGCAGCCTCCAGCGTCAGGAAATTTTCGATGGCGTGGCGGATCTCGTCAGGCCCGCGCGCCACGACATGCTCCAGCCGGCCGAGGTCGGCGAGGCGGCGCTTCAGGCGGCGGAACTCGCGATAATGGTGCGCGCGCAGCGAAGCTTTCAGATATTCCTCGCCATCGAGCTCGCTTTCGAGCACCGGGCGCTCGGCCTTGCCGGTGGTGACCAGCGTCAGGCCGCGCGTTTCGGCGACGCTGGCGAGCAGGCTGGCCACCGGGCCGTCCAGCCTTATGTCGGGCAGCACGAAGACCTTCGGCAGCTTGAGATGCGGCCTCGACAGCATCGAGAAGAAATCCTCGATGACGCCGATCGGATCGTCGCGGTCGACCAATGGCGTGCCGATCGGGCCGAACGGGCTCGACCAGGTGCGCATGACGGGAACGCCGAGCGGCACCGCCGGCCGCTCGACCGAGAACGGCACCAGCAGGCGCAGCCGGTTGCGATACTGGTCGCCGTCGCGGATGACGGCCAGCCGCACCTCGCGGTCCTCCAGCCTGGGCATGGCCGGCGCCAGGAAGCGCGGATTGAAGAAGACGTTGGGCTCGATCGTGCGGGTACAGAGATAGTCGAGCTCCTCGACCAGGTCGAAGCCGGCGGAGGCCGGATAGATGGCAAGCTTGCGCTCGGGCCGGTTGTTGGCGAGGATCTCGACATGGGCGGGGTCGGCTTCGCGGGCAAGCCCGGCAAGGCCGGACACCATGGCGCCGGCCGGGCCGCCGCTGGTTTCCTCGAGCAAGGGGACGGCAGCCATCAGGCGGCTCCTTTGGCGGGCACGAAAATGACCATGACGATGCCGAGCTTGCGCCAGACCGTGAAGGACAGCGCGCCGGCCTCGAAGATCATGGCGAAGACGGTGGCCATCGCCGCGCCCCACAGACCGAAGAGCGGGATCAGCACGACGCTAAGCGCGATGTTGAAGGCCAGAGTCATGGCGTAGACGGCGGCACAGATATTCTGGTTGCCGCTCATGGTGAGCAGGCTTTCGCAAGGGCCGACGGCGGCCCGCGCGACGACGCCGAGCACCAGCAGGAACAGCAGCGGATAGCCGGCGGAAAATTCCGGGCCGAACAGGGTCAGCATCGGCTCGCCCAGGGCCAGCACCAGCAGCGCCATCGCCAGCGACGGCCAGAAGGTCCACGACACGGTTTCGCGAGCAAAGGCGGCGAGCTTTTGCGGCTCGCCATGGGTGAACTGCGCATAGCGCTGGGCAACGCCGGCCTTGACCGCGAAATAGACGAAATGCACCAGCGCAAGCGTCTTGACCGTGGCGAAATAGACGGCGACGTCGTTGGGATGGAGATAGGCGCCGACCATCAGCACGTCGGCATTGGTGAGCAGGAAGAAGAAGCTCTCGACCAGGAAGATCGGCAGCGAGACGATGAACCATTGGCCGAAATGCAATTTCATCGGCCCGGCCGGAATTCTTTTGTCGATGCGCGAGGTGACGCCGACGAGCTGGCCGAGCGTGGTGGCGTAGGTGGCGGCGATCGCGGCGAAGATCGCCGTTCTGGCGTCCGGCGCGTAGCCTGCCAGCAGCATCAGCGCCATGAACGCCAGGATCAGCAGCGGCCGCACCAGGAATGTCGGCGACAGCGCAAACAGCGCCCAGGAATTGGCCCGCGCCAGCCCTTGCAGAAGGTCGGACATGGCGATCATCGGCAGGCAGATGATGCCGAGGATGAACGGCACGACATAGTAGTTTTCGATATAGGCCGACAGCAGCCAGACGCCGAGCGCGCCGAGGCCGGCGATCAGCGTCGAGGCAACCAGCACGAACAGCCGGCTGGCCCGCACGATGCCGCGCAGTTCGGCCATCATGCCGCGCTCGCGATATTCGGGAATGAAGCGGATGATCGAGGTGTGGAAGCCGAGGCAGGCGAGATTGCCGACGATGACCATCGTCACCCACACGAGCACGAAAATGCCGTATTCGAACGACCCCATCCAGCGCGCCATCAAAACCTGGCTGACGAAGGCGATGACGGCGCTGACGATGCGGACCGAAAAGGCGATCAGCGACATGCGGCCGGCCTCGCCGCGCGCGCCGGCGCTGAACAGCACGGCATCGATCAGGCCAAGCAGCGGCCTTATGCGCAGCGCAAGGCGCTGCGGCAAGAACCGCCCGGCTGTCGTCGCCGCGGAAAAGCGCACCCCGATACTCTCCGTTTTCCGCCAATTTACAGGGTGTTGGTGTAGCGGAGACACATTAAGAAACGGTTGGGTGGGCTTTCCTTCGCCCCGTCTCGGGGAGAAGGCGCCGGCAGGCGGATGAGGGGCGGGTGCGCTGCTTCATATTCATCATTCGCGCAACCCTTCACCCTGCTCGGTAGTGTCTCAGTTTGAAATACGCGGAAACGCCTATCTCGTTTGCCCCATATGCCAAAACGCCTATATGCTTAGCGGAACGCATGGCAGCAACAATGGTCTACACTGTCATCTGGTATGGAAGGCAGGGCATCGTCGACAAGGTGATCTTCGACGAGGAGAAGACCGCGAAAGATCATGCAACCTCCATGTTCCAAACCCGAAAGGGTGACGATGGAATCGTGTCCGTTGAAGTTCGTAAGGACAACGGCGCTGTCGTCTTTAGCCATGCGGAGAACTAGGAATGCCAACCGGACCTAAAGGCCAGGAAGGATGTTCTGCCACCACTTACCAGCTCACAAACAAGCTCATCAAGATCGGTGCCGAGCAACGGCATGTTGCGGATTACATTAGTCTACAAGCCCGCAAGTTGTGGAATCCGATCGCGCCGCGGAAGATCTCCGAGACAAGAATAGTTGTGCTGGGTGCGGGCCGGATCGGTGGCTGGGCCGCAAAGCTGTTTGCGGACTTGGGCTACGACACAGCAGTCTGGTCTCGTCATCAAAAGACGCTTCCTGGTATACACAGTTACTTTGGCCGTGCCCAGCTTGCGGACGCATTCACAAGTCGGGACTACGTTATCTGTTCACTTCCCCTGACTGGTGACACTCGTGGGATACTGAACTCGAGTGCCTTTGGAAAAATGAAGCGAGGTGCCTACCTTGTGAATGTCGGCAGGGGCGCGCATGTCAACGAAGCCGACCTGATCCGCGCTCTCGACGAAGGTCAGCTTTCTGGTGCTTGTCTTGACGTGTTTGAGCGTGAACCGCTGGAGGCTTCATCGCCGTTGTGGACTCATCCCAAGGTGACCGTCACACCTCATGTCGCGAGCTTCTGGGTGGATTCTGGAATCGACCAGGCCGCAGATCTCTGCGGTCAAGTCGCAAGAGGAGAGCCTCTGTCCAACAAGATCGACCTCGAACGGGGTTATTGAATCGAAGTAGTGTCTTTACCCACTTTAGCAAGTTCCGATCTTCATGAAGCGCGGACATCAGCGCGTGCGTCACCCGGCTATTAGATTTCAAACTGAAACACCACCGACGGTCGAGATACAGAAAATTCGAAATGCGTATTTTGGTGTCGGCGGGACAGCGCCCCCTGTGGCCTGCCGGCCATCTCCCCCTCAAATGGGGAGATCGACTAGTCGCCAACGCCTCTGCTGCCCCTCATCGCCCTTTCGGGCACCTTCTCCCCGTATGACGGGAGAAGGAAAGTAGGCGCTTACGCAAACGCCCCGTGGCAGTGCTTGTATTTCTTGCCTGAGCCGCAGGGGCAGGCTTCGTTGCGGCCGACCTTGCCCCAGGTCGCCGGGTTCTTCGGGTCGCGGTCTTCGGGGGCGACGATGGCGTTGGTCTCTTGGCGGACCAGAACGGCCGTCTCGCCGCCTTCGAAATCGTCCTCGCCGGTGAAGCCGTCGATATGGCTGCCGAACATGTCGGGGGCTTCGGGCGGCGGCGCATCGGCCGCCTGGCGGACCAGTTCGACGCGCATCAATTGCGCGGTGACGGCCTGGCGCAGATTGCCCAGCATCGCCTGGAACAGCTCGAACGCTTCGCCCTTGTATTCCTGCAGCGGATCGCGCTGCGCATAGCCGCGGAAGCCGACGACCGAGCGCAGATGGTCGAGATTGACGATGTGCTCGCGCCACAGATGGTCGAGCGTCTGCAGCACCACCGAGCGCTCGACATAGGTCATCACGTCGGGGCCGAAACGCTCGGCGCGCTCCTTGGCGGCGGCGTCGGCGGCCTGGCTGACGCGCTCGCGGATGTCGTCCTCGGCGATGCCTTCTTCCTTGACCCAGTTCTCGACCGGCAGATCGAGATTGAGGAATTCGGCGATCTCGGCCTTGAGGCCGGCGACGTTCCACTGCTCGGCATAGGCGTTTTCGGGAATGTTCTTGGCGACGATCTCCTCGATGACGCCTTCGCGCATCTCTGTGATGGTTTCGGACAGGCCCTCGCCGTCCATCAGCTCGATGCGCTGCTCGAACACCACCTTGCGCTGGTCGTTTGAGACGTCGTCGTATTTCAAGAGGTTCTTGCGGATGTCGAAGTTGCGCGCCTCGACCTTCTTCTGCGCCTTTTCCAGCGCCTTGTTGATCCAGGGGTGGATGATCGCCTCGTCTTCCTTGAGGCCGAGCTTCTGCAGCATGCCGTCCATGCGCTCGGAACCGAAGATGCGCATCAGGTCGTCCTGCAGCGACAGGAAGAATTTCGACCTGCCGGGATCGCCCTGGCGGCCCGAGCGGCCGCGCAACTGGTTGTCGATGCGGCGCGATTCATGGCGTTCGGTGGCCAGCACGTAGAGGCCGCCGGCGGCGAGCGCCTTTTCCTTCAGCCGGGCGATGTCGTCGCGGATTTCCTTTTCCCTGGCCTCGCGCTCGGGGCCGGCCGGCATGTCGCCAAGCTCCTCGGCGATGCGCATGTCGGCATTGCCGCCGAGCTGGATGTCGGTGCCGCGGCCGGCCATGTTGGTGGCGATGGTGATGGCGCCGGGCTTGCCGGCCTGGGCGACGATCGCCGCCTCGCGCTCGTGGTGGCGGGCGTTCAGCACCTCGAAATCCTTGAAACCTTCCTTGCGCAGGCGTTCGGCCAGTTGCTCGGACTTCTCGATGGAAGTCGTGCCGACCAGCGTCGGCTGGCCCTTGGCGCGGGCTTCCTTGATCTCCTTGACGATCGCCTTGTATTTCTCCTCGACCGTCCGGTAGACCTCGTCGTCTTCGTCAATACGGATGACCGGCAGGTTGGTCGGGATCTCGGTGACGTCGAGATTGTAGATGTTGGCGAATTCCTCGGCCTCGGTCAGCGCCGTGCCGGTCATGCCGGCGAGCTTCTTGTAGAGGCGGAAATAGTTCTGGAAGGTGACCGAGGCGAGCGTCTGGTTCTCCGGCTGGATCGCCACATGCTCCTTGGCTTCGAGCGCCTGGTGCAGGCCCTCCGAATAGCGGCGGCCGGGCATCATGCGGCCGGTGAACTCGTCGATGATGACGATCTCGCCGTTGCGCACGATATAGTCCTTGTCCCGCTGGAACAGCCGGTGCGCCTTCAGCGCGTTGTTGACGTGGTGGACGATGGCGACGTTCTCGACGTCGTAGAGCGACTCGCCCTTGAGCAAGCCGGCATCGCGCAGCATGTTCTCCAGCTTCTCGGTGCCTTCCTCGGTGAAGATCGACGTCTTCTGCTTCTCGTCGATCTCGTAGTCCTGCGGCTGCAGCTGGATGATGAAGGTGTCGATGGTGTTGTACATTTCCGAACGGTCCTCGAGCGGACCGGAAATGATCAGCGGCGTGCGCGCTTCGTCGACCAGGATGGAATCGACCTCGTCGACGATGGCGTAGCTGTGGCCGCGCTGCACCATCTGGGCGCGCTCGTATTTCATGTTGTCGCGCAGATAGTCGAAGCCGAGCTCGTTGTTGGTGGCGTAGGTGACGTCGGCGGCGTAGGCGACGCGGCGCTCCTCGTCGGACAGGCCGTGGACGATGACGCCGACCTTAAGGCCGAGGAATTTGTAGACGCGGCCCATCCATTCGGAGTCGCGCGTGGCCAGATAGTCGTTGACGGTGACGACATGCACGCCATTGCCGGCGAGCGCGTTGAGATAGACCGGCAGCGTCGCCACCAGCGTCTTGCCTTCGCCGGTGCGCATCTCGGCGATGCCGCCATTGTGCAGCACCATGCCGCCGATCAGCTGCACGTCGAACGGCCGCATGCCCAGCACGCGGCGGGCGGCCTCGCGCACGGTGGCGAAGGCCGGCACCAGGAGGTCGTCGAGGCTGGCGCCGTTGGCGATGTCCTGGCGGAATTTGTCGGTGCGGGCCTGAAGCTCGGCGTCGGAAAGCGCCCGCATCTCGTTTTCCATGGCATTGATCGCCTCGACGCGCGGCCGGGTCGATTTGACGCGACGATCGTTGGAGGAGCCGAAAACCTTACGGGCGAGACCGCCGAGACTGACCATCCAATGGCCCTTTCGATAGCATTCCAAGTCATTGCGACGGGCGCCGGCTGGCCCCATCAACTCAACGTGAACCCGGACAAACGCAAAAAGCGCCCGGAAAACGGTTCTGGACGCAAAGTCGTTGGACAGATAAGAGGGGGCTCATTCGATGTCAACGCCGCGCTCGCCCTGTCGACCGCGCCAAATTCCGCCACAATCTTGCTGGTCTGGAAGCCATTCCGCTCTAGCTACCCCGCTTTGGAGATAATCGTAATGTCAGTATTGTTCCGCCGCGCGTCGCTCGCCAGCCTTGGTCTGGCATTCGGGCTATCGGCCCTCTCGCTGTCGCCGCTGATGGCACAGGAGGCCGCCCCTGCCCAGCCGGCAGCACCCGCTCCGGCGGCCAAGCCGGTCGATCCGAACGCCGTGGTCGCCACCATCAACGGCCAGACGCTGACCGAGGCAGACCTTGGGCTTGCCGAGGGCGAGCTGTCACAGCAGTTCGCGCAGCTTCCGCCCGAGCAGCGCCGCGCCGCGGCGCTTTCGGCGGCGATCGAAATCCGCGTGATGGCGGCTCAGGCGGTGACCACCGGCCTCGACAAGGATCCCGACTTCCAGCGCCGCATGGCCTTCCTGCAGCAGCGCGCGCTGCATGGCGAAATGGTCGAGAAGGGCGTCGTCGACAAGGTTACCGATGCCGAGGTCCGCGCCCGCTACGACCAGGAAATCGCCAACACGCCGCCCACCAATGAGGTGCACGCCCGTCACATCCTCGTGAAGACGAAGGAAGAGGCAGACGCCATCATCAAGCAGCTCGACGGCGGCGCCGACTTCCAGAAGCTTGCCAACGAGCACACCAGCGATCCGAGCGGCAAGACCAGCGGCGGCGATCTCGGCTGGTTCGGACCTGGCCAGATGGTGCCGGAATTCGACAAGGCGGTGTTTGCGCTGGCGGTCGGCAAATATACCGACCAGCCGGTGCAGTCACAGTTCGGCTGGCATGTCATCAAGGTCGAGGACAAGCGCACCAAGCAGCCGCCGGCGTTCGACCAGGTCAAGGACCAGGCGCGCCAGGCGGTCATCCGCGACAAGTATTTCGCGCTGGTCAAGTCGCTGCGCGCCAACGCCAAGGTCGACATCCCCGATGCGAACCTGAAGAAGACGGTCGACGCGCTGGAAAGCGCCAAATAGGCCAGATTGGGCTACGACAGGGCGCGCTGCCGCCCTGTCGCTTCTATTTGGCAGGGCGAGCGATGATGCGTCGACGCCGCCGCCGGACCGCCGTGGCGTCGCCGGCATCGTCAGCGACTATGCCTTTCAAGACATAGCCGATCGCCCTGCGTAAGATCGCCTCGTCCTCGTCCAGGCGGTTCGTCAGAAGATGCGTCCAGGCGAACGAGGCAATCAGGTCGGCGACGACAGTGGCATCGACATCGGCTGCCACCTCTCCCCTTGCCTTGGCGCGTTCGACCATCTGGCCGGTATGGACACGACGCCCTCTTGCGTATTCGGCGAGGGCGGCGGCGGCTTTTTCGTCCGACTGCGCCTCGGCAATCAGCGATCTGAACACGCTGCCCGACGACGTGTCGCGCCAGTGCGCGAACAAGCTCTTCAGGAAGCCGACGAGATCCTCCTCCAACTTCCCGGTGTCGGGATTATCGACGCGCTTTTGCCGTTGATAAACGTCGAGCAGCAAGGCGGCCTTGCTTGGCCACCAGCGATAGATCGTCGGTTTTCCGGCGCGTGCGCGGCGCGCCACCGCCTCGATCGAGAAGCCGGAATAGCCGGCTTCGACCAGTACCGCCTCGGCGGCATCGAGAATGGCATCGGCGCTTTCCGGGCTGCGCCGTGCGCCAGCCGACTTGCGCCCGGGATCGGTGATTTCGCCCATCTCTTCTTCCTTACCCGCGATTTCAGCAGCCATCATATACAACTCTTGACGAAACGAAACGATCCGTTTTATATGTAACGGAACGTTCCGTAACGATAAGGAGAGTTTGATGAACTCGACCGCCGTGACCCGCTTTTCGCGCCTGCGCTTCGCCCTGCTTGTGCTGCTCGGCGTCTATCCGCTGATCACTGCCATTTTGTACGTGGTTTTTCCGCTGACGCAGGAATGGCAAATCTGGCAGCGCACGCTGGTCATCGCGCCGCTGATGGTCTCGATCATGATCTGGGGGCTGATTCCGGGCGTGCAGCGGGTGTTTCGCGGGTTCATCAACCCAGCGGTCCGCTGATGTTCATTCCTGCGCTTGCGACGTCTCCGACGCAACGCGCCACGCGCCATCGGCCAGCACGAGTTCCAGCGTCACCCGCGCCTTGCCGGTCAGGCGCTGCGCCGATTTGTCTTTCGGCACATAGTCGTAGCGCATGGCGAAAACCACGTCGGCACGGTCCTGGCCGTGCGGCGTCACCTCAAGGCTGCCGGGTTCGAGACCGAACGACCACGATGCCCATTGCGCGAACCAGTCGGTCTTGACCTTGACGATCGCCTCGCTGTCGTAGCGCGTGCCGTAGATGATGGCCGACGAACCGTAGAGCCGCTTGACGGTTTCGTGCATTCTCCTGGCATCAGGCGCCAGATAGTCCTCGCGCAGAAACTGCTCGATGGCGCTCTTGTCGCCGACGGAGCGTTCGAGCGCAGCCACCTGCGAAGCGGGAGCCGGGCTGACAGCCGGTTTCGGTTGCTGGGCAATGTCTGCGCCCGGAACGAATTCGAAACGCTCGAGCAGCGACCCCTGCTCCCAGGGACGCTGCGCCTCGCGCGTTGCGGAAACGACGTCGCGGCGCACTGCGATCATCATGTCGTTGATGCTTTGTCCGGGCTCGGCCATATGCCGCAAAAGTGCCGCCGCAAAGGGCGAGTTGCGTCCCGTCCCGTCCATTGCCACAGCGCCCGGCGCAGTCGAGAAGGCGATGAATGAGCCGCGTGTCGACTCGAACTGGGCAAGACCGGCGAGAGCCGTCGCCGAGCGCGTCGTGGCGCTGCGGCTGAGACTTCGGGCAAACGGGTTGTTGCGGCAGGCATCGAGGAAGACCAGGCTGACCTTGGTCTGCTGCTCCATGATGTCGAGAACCTCGTCGATCGGCACCGCCTCGAGCTGCAGCTTGACTGGCATGTCCAGCCGGGCGTCGACCGGCACGATGAAGTTGCGCCCGTCGACCTGCAGGCCGTGGCCGGCATAGTAGAACAGCCCGGCACCGGCGCCTTGCAGCGCATCGGAGAATTCGCCGATCTTGCGTTCGAGCTCGCGCTTGCCGAGATCGTTGCCTTCGATCACCTCGAAACCGATGGCGCGCAGCTTGTCGGCGATGTCGAGCGCATCGTTGACGGGATTGGCCAGCGTGCCGGCTTCGGCGTAGCTGCCGTTGCCGACCACAAGCGCCACACGCCGCGCCGTCTGCGCATCGGCGCGCAGCAGCAGAAAGCCCAGAAACGCCAGTGCCAAGACCACAAGCCTGCCCATGGGGAAGGATCATAGCGCTATCGGTCGCAGCGACGCCAACAAATTTGCAACAGCCTGCTTGCTGTATGAGGCGGTGTCAGGCTTCCGGCACCCATAACGGCTGTGAAACGCCTTGCGCCAGCGCGTGCTATCGGGCAAACCGGCGTTCCTTTCGCGATTTTTCCCGCCCGGGGTCTTCCATGTCCACACAGGTTTCGCCGCTCGCGCCGAAGAAATATCCCAAGATGCCGGTGATCGAGGGCGTGCGCATCGCCACCGCCGAGGCCGGCATAAAATACAAGAACCGCACCGACTTGCTGGCCATGGTGTTCGACGCCGGCACCACCGTCGCCGGCGTGTTCACCAGGTCGAAATGCCCTTCGGCGCCGGTCGATTTCTGCCGGCAGAACCTCGTGGCGGGCAAGGCGCGCGTACTGGTCGTCAATTCCGGCAATGCCAATGCCTTTACCGGCCAGAAGGGCCGCGCCTCGACGGCTCTCACGGGCGAGGTGGCGGCGAAGGCGGCCGGCTGCACAGCGGGCGAGGTATTCCTGGCCTCGACCGGCGTGATCGGTGAACCGCTCGACGCCGGCAAGTTCAGCCATCTGCTGGCCGCGCTGGTCAAGGACGGCAAGCCGGAATTGTGGACCGACGCCGCCAAGGCGATCATGACTACCGACACCTATCCCAAACTGGCGACCGCGACGGTCAAGCTCGGCGATGCCGACGTCACCATCAACGGTATCGCCAAGGGCGCCGGGATGATCGCGCCCGACATGGCGACGATGCTTTCCTTCATCGCCACCGATGCGCCGATCGCAGCACCCGTGCTGCAGGACCTCCTGTCGCGCGGCACGGCCAAGACCTTCAACGCGGTTACCGTCGATAGTGACACCTCGACCAGCGACACGCTGCTGATATTCGCCACGGGTGCTGCCGCCAGGCGCGGCGCGCCGGCAATTTCCGACCCCAAGGATGCGCGCCTCGGCGCCTTCCGCCGTGCCCTCGGCAAGGTGCTGAAATCGCTGGCACTGCAGGTGGTGCGCGACGGCGAGGGCGCCCGCAAGCAGGTCGAGGTCACCGTCACCGGGGCCAAATCGGCCCGCTCGGCCAAGCGCATCGCGCTGTCGATCGCCAATTCGCCGCTGGTCAAGACGGCAGTCGCCGGCGAGGACGCCAATTGGGGCCGCGTCGTCATGGCCGTCGGCAAGGCCGGCGAACCGGCCGACCGCGACCTTCTGTCGATCTGGTTCGGCGACAACCGCCTGGCCTATCAGGGCGAGCGCGACGCCGCCTATTCCGAGGAGGCGACTTCGGCGTATATGAAGCGCGACGAGATCCGCATCCGCGCCGATATCGGCATCGGCCGCGGCAAGGCGACGGTGTGGACCTGCGATCTCACCAAGGAATATGTCGCCATAAACGGCGATTATCGGAGCTGATGGCGTTGGCTTCCAGACATCCGGCAAGCGTGTTGGCGATCGTGCGCCGCTATGAGGCGGCCGGCTTTCGCGCCTGGCCGGCGGCCGCCGTCCATTATGACGGCACCTGGGTGGTTCGGCTGACGGCCGGCCACCCGGCCAAGCGGCTGAACTCGGTCAATCCGCTCGATCCGGGCGACATCCAGCACATTGCCGAGCGCATCGGCCGTGCCAGCCGCCGCTTCGACGCCTATGGCAGGCCGCTGACCTTTCGCATCTCGCCGCTGTCGGGGCCGGATCTTTCGAAGTACCTCGACGGCGAGGGCTGGAGCATATTCGCGGAGTCGCTGGTCATGCGGCTGCCGCTGGCGGACGCCATGCTCGACGACGCCATGGACCAGATTCCGTTGAAGGACATCAGCCGTTTCATCGGCGCGGCGCTCAAGGTGAGCGGCTCGGATGTGTCGCTGCGGCCGGGCCTGTCGGAGATCATCGGCGCCATCCAGCCGGAGGCCGGGCTGTTTGCGCTGGAGGCCGGCAGCGAACCGCTGGCAACGTTGATCTGCGTGCATGACGGCGACCTTGCCGGCCTGTTCGAGATCGCCACCGACAGGTCGGTGCGCAACCAGGGCCATGGCCGCCATCTCATCCGGTCGGCGCTGAAATGGGCGCGGCTGCGCGGGGCGCGGGAAGCCTGGCTGCAGGTCGAGGCGGACAACGCGCCGGCGTTGGCGCTCTACCGTTCGCTCGGATTCGACGAAGTCTATCGCTATCGCTATCGCCGGCCACCCGGCGCATGAGCGGCTTGGATACGATCGGCAAACGCCTGCTCCTGGTCGCGGCCTGCGCGCTGGTCGATGCCGACGGGCGCGTGCTTTTGGCGCAGCGGCCCGAAGGCAAGCAACTCGCCGGCCTGTGGGAGTTTCCGGGCGGCAAGGTCGAGCCCGGTGAGACGCCGGAACAATGCCTGATCCGCGAATTGTACGAAGAGATCGGCATCGAAACCGACATCCCTTGCCTGGCGCCACTCACCTTCGCCAGCCATTCCTACGATGATTTTCACCTGCTGATGCCGCTATTCGTCTGCCGTCGATTCCGCGGCATTGCCCAGCCGAGGGAAGGCCAGGTGCTGAAATGGGTGCGGCCGCGCCAGATGCGCGATTTTCCAATGCCGCCGGCCGATGCCCCGCTGATCCAGTTCCTCATCGATCTGCTGTAACGGCCGACCTGCCGTAAATCGGGCAGCGCTGCAACGCGCTGGCAGCAGCGTTAATGAAAGATTTATCTGACCGTGAAAAATTGACGCTAGGCGGTTACGCCGATTCCACCGCTGGGGAGCGATTTGCATGAGCCTTGAAAAGGACTGGGACTCGCCTTGGCCCGACCGCCTTCCTGGCGCCGCCAATGCCGGCATGGGAATATTGCGCATCGCCCTCTTGTTCGGCTCGGCCGCGGTGGCTCTGGCCTTGATCGCGACGCCCTACCTCGACAGCCGGACCCGCTCGCAGTTTGCCCGCGACGGGCTTGATACGATGAGCACCGGCTCGATCGGCCAGCGCGATAGCTATACGCTACGCAAGAGCGTGCTGCAGCCGCTGCCCAGTTCGGCCTGCGTTATACGGGCCGATGGCAGGAGCAGCGGCGACTGCTGACTCCTCAACATATCTCTAGGATTCGGCTGGTTCCTAGAATGCAGCTGGTTCACCGCGCGTTAAGCCTGTCGCATTAACCTTTCTTAACGGGTCGGCGCTAGGTTCGGGCAAGAGGGATGGCGCCCATGAAAATCTTGCTGCAACGATTTTTAGAAGACGAGAGGGGTGCGACGGCTATCGAATATGGTTTGATCGTCGCCGTGCTGTCGCTTGCCATTGTCGCGGGTATTGGCCAGGCTGCCGGCGCCATTCAGTGGTTGTTCAGCGACAACAGCAGCAAGCTTGCCAACGCTTTTGCACAGTGACCGGCTTAGCTTTTGCGTGGGATACGCTTGGCTTTTGCGCAAGGATCCGCTCAGGGGCCGCCGGGGTTTTCCAGGATTGTCTTCAGCGATATTTTTGCGGAGCCCGGCTTCAGCGGCTTTTGCTGAGAGGCATCGGGCGCCCAGCCTGACATCCAGACCACCGAGAAACTCGCCCTGACGCGGCCATCGGCATCCGAAAACCGCTCCGCATAGATTTCGGCGGCGCGCGCGAACAGCGCTCGCGTGCCCGGCCGCCTGCTGCGGTCGACAAGCGCGCTGGTCTCGCCCATAGCGCGCAGGTCGGCGACCAGGCCAAATAGCGAATCGTAGCGCACCGTGATCGTCTCGACGTCGGCAACCGGCAGTGCCAGGCCGGCGCGCTGCAGCAGTGCGCCGGCGTCGCGGACGTCGGTGAACGGGATCACACGCGGGCTGGCGCCGCCATAGAGCTCGGTCTCGGCGGCAAGCAGGCTTTCGCGCAGTTCGGAGAGCGTGCCTGTGCCGGCGAAGGCGCCAAGGAAAAGCCCGTCCGGCTTCAGCGCCCGGCGGACCTGCACCAGCATGCCGGGAATGTCGTTCATCGCCTGCAGCGACAGCAGCGACACTGCGAGGTCGAGGCTTTCCGGCTCGAATGGCACGGTTTCCAACGGCGCCAACAGTCCTGGCTGGCCACCCAGGAAAGCGGCGTCGGCCTCGACGCGCACGTTTTCCGTCACCTTGCCGCTTTCGGCGAGCACCTCTGCTGCAGCCGGCGTCTGGCAAAACAACGAGGCCGCCTTGCCGAACCTGCGTTCGACGGCGCCGAGCCGGTCGGCAAGATCCTCGGCCGCCCGCCGCATGAGGAAATCCGCGCCGGCGATGGGGCGGGCCAGTGCCCGGCGCTTGCGCGCCAGCCAGAGCGAGGTGTCAATTACAGGCTGCAATGGGCAGGTCCTTGTGCTTCGCTCTCTGATATAGTGATGCGGAGGACCAACCACGTGGCCGATCCCATGCCAGAGATCAAGCGTAGTGCGATCAAGAGCATTGCCCGCAAGGCATTGGGCTGGCCAGCGCGCCTCTTGTTCCCGCCGGTCTGTGCCGGCTGCCGCCGCCATGTCTCGCAGCCCGGCGTGTTGTGCGGCGCCTGCTGGCCGAAACTCAGGCTGCTGGAACGGCCGTGGTGCCCGGTGATGGGCACGCCGTTCACCCACAATATGGGTGAGGGTTTCCTGTCGGCGGAGGCGATAGCCGACCCGCCGCCGTTCGAGCGCGCGCGGGCGGCGGTCGCCTATTCCGGCGTTGCCCGCCAGATGGTGCAAGGGCTGAAATACCAGGACCGCACCGATCTGGCGCCGTGGATGGCGCGCTGGATGCTTCGCGCCGGTGCCGAGCTCATCGCCGAGGCCGACGTGGTCGTGCCGGTGCCGCTGCACTGGCGGCGTTTCTTCCGACGGCAGTTCAACCAGTCGGCGGAACTGGCGCGGGCGGTGGCGCAGCTCGGGGAGCGGCCTTTCGCGCCATCAGCCATCAGGCGCGTCAAACTCACGCGCCAGCAGGTCGGGCTTGAGCGGCGGGAACGCGAGGAAAATGTTCGCGCCGCATTCAAAGTGCCTGATGAGGCGGAGATCGAAATCGCCGGCCGCCGGGTGCTGCTGATCGACGATGTCTACACCACCGGCGCCACCGTCCGCGCGGTCGCCAAGGCGTTGAAGAAGGGCGGTGCCGGCGCGGTCGACGTACTGACCTTTGCGCGTGTGCTGCCGGGGGACTTTCGGGCCGACGAATCGGCGCCTATATAGCCTAGGAACGAGGCAGGATTGCTGACCGATGGTCGATGTGACGATCTACACGCGGATGATGTGCGGCTATTGCACCGCGGCCAAGCGGCTGCTCGACAGGAAGGGTGTGACCTACACCGAGCACGACGCCTCGTTCTCGCCGGAGCTGCGCCAGGAGATGATCTCCCGCGCTCACGGCCGTTCCACCTTTCCGCAGATATTCATCGGCGACACGCATGTCGGCGGCTCTGACGATCTCCACGAATTGGAGGCGGAAGGACGGCTGGACAAATTGCTCGCCAACGGCTCGGCCAGATAAGGACATGACGATGGGTGGTTTCAAGGCGGCGGCGATCCAGATGCGTTCGGGAACCAGCCCGGAGCGCAATGCGGTCGATCTGGAACGGCTGGTGCGCGAGGCGGCAGGCCTTGGCGCGACCTATATCCAGACGCCGGAAATGACCGGCGCGCTGATCCGCGACAGCCAGGCACGGGCCGCTTCCTTCACCTCCGAGGACAAGGACATCGTCGTCTCGACGTCGCGGCGGCTGGCCAAGGAGCTCGGCATTTTCCTGCATATCGGCTCGACCGCCATTCTGCGCGCCGACGGCAAGCTTGCCAACCGCGCCCTTCTGTTCGGGCCGGACGGCGCCAGGATTGCCACCTACGACAAGATCCACATGTTCGACGTCGATCTCGACAATGGCGAGAGCTGGCGCGAATCCGCCGCCTATGAGCCTGGCACCGAGGCCGTCGTCGCCGAAGTCAATGGCGCGAAGCTAGGCTTTGCCGTCTGCTACGATCTGCGCTTTCCGCAGCTGTTCCGTGCCGAGGCGCTGGCCGGCGCCGATCTGCTTTCGGTGCCCGCCGCCTTCACCCGCCAGACCGGCGAAGCGCATTGGCACGTGCTGCTCAGGGCGCGCGCCATCGAGAACGGCGCCTATGTGGTTGCCGCCGCGCAAGGCGGCGTGCACGAGGACGGCCGCGAAACCTATGGCCATTCGCTGATCGTCGATCCCTGGGGCCGCATCGTCGCCGAAGCTGCGCATGACGAGCCGGCGGTGATCGTCGCCGAGATCGACCCGGCGCAGTCAGTCGCTGCGCGCAAAAAGATACCGAATCTCAAAAACGCACGCGATTTTGCCGTAAACGCCGGTTCGGCGGAGGCAATGCCGCTCAGGGGTGCCGCCTCTTGATCCGCTTTTCCCTGATCTGCGAACACGAGCACGAATTCGAGGCCTGGTTCCGCAGCAACGACGATTTCGACACCCAGAAGAGGCGCGGTTTCGTCGATTGCCCGGCCTGCGGCTCGCACAAGGTCGACAAGGCGCTGATGGCGCCTGCCGTCTCCACCGGGCGCAAGCGCGAAAGCATCGCGCTGGCCATGGGCGAGGCGCAGAAGCAGGCGCTGGCGCAGCTCAAGGCGCTGGCCGACAAGGTGCGCGAGAATGCCGACTATGTCGGCGACAAATTTGCCGAGGAAGCGCGCAAGATCCATTTCGGCGAAAGCGATCCGCGCGGCATCTATGGCGAGGCGACGCTGGACGAGGCCAAGAGCCTCGCCGAAGACGGCGTCGAGTTCATGCCTATTCCAAGCTTCCCCGACGACCGCAACTGAGGAAAGTCTTGCCCCATCCGGAGAAGACTGAAAAGCGGCGTGGTTCAGAGGTAGTGATCCGTGTTTTCAGCTGGTTGGCTATAAAGTCGATCGACAAGAGGACGATCGATGGGTTGCCAGTTTTCTATAATGGCGAGAGCGGTGGGAAAGATGCAGATAAGGTTGCCGCCGCGCTGCGGTTGATTCAGAAATTTGACCCTGTTCGATACAGCCGTCTGGTCCGCGATCTCAAACGGATCTGGATTACAATCAATCCAGGTGCCGCTGCGCAATTTGTGAAATCGACTTCGACTTGCGAGCTTGATCGGCGATTTGTTCTAGGCGAGCACACGCTGAGCGACCAGATCGCCAGCGCGATAGTGCATGAGGCGACGCATGCGCGTCTCCATCAGCGAGGCATTGGCTATGAGGAGGAATTGCGCCACCGGGTGGAGTGGGTTTGCATGAGACGTGAACTGGCTTTTGCGGCGAAACTGCCGGACGGGGCGAGTATTCGTCAATGGGTCGAAGCTCGACAAACGGAACCCTCGGATTTTTCCAATGTAGCGATGAATGGTCGGCAAATTGATAGCGCGCGTGATGCCTTGCTCCATCTCAATGCTCCAGGTTGGCTGGCAGACTTGATCGTCTTTTTCGCCCGGCGGCGATATCAGAGGCGTATCAGGCGACAAGAAGCTGAAGCGCATTTCGACAAGCGAAAATGATGCTCCGTTTCGCTTGTGGGGGTTCGCTTCCGCCCAGAGCGGCGATGCCGCCGCCCCCTGCACAAGCGTCCGCAATTTCAGGCCGAGCAGCAAGGATGGGGCTCGCGGGCAATCGTTTCGCTGCTTCTTTCATGCCCACCACTTGACGGAGTTGCTTCCGCATAGGCTGCAAACTGGCGTTCAAGCGCCTTGACTGCACTGCTGCGCCAGCCCTCCGCCAGGGATTCCGACATGGGATCGGGGAAGATTTCCTCTTCGCCGTTCTCCACTCCGTCCAGGATCGCCCGCGCGACAGACTCCGGAGAGGCTTTCGCGATGTCCAGGCCCCGTGTCATGTCCGTGTCCACCGGGCCGGGAAGGACCCTGTGGACGCTGACACCCCGTCCGGCCAAAAGGGTGCGCAACGACTGCGACAGCGAGAACGAGGCCGCCTTCGAGATGGAGTAAGCCGGACTGAACGGCACGGCGGCAATCGAGGCCAGCGACAGAATGTTGACGATGGCTCCCCGCGACCGGGCCAGCAACGGCAGCAGAGCCTGGGTAACGTCGTACGAGCCGAAGAGGTTTACGGCCAGCTGTTGTTCGAGCACACGACGGTCGCTTAGGTCATCGATGGGCGATACGCCGGCGTTGTTGATGAGGATATCGAGAGCATCGATCTTCTCGACGGCCTCCCGGATCTGCGCAGCGTTGGTCACATCCATGGTCAGGGACGTCACACGCCGGTCCGGATGAGCCATCGGTTGGCGGGTTGCGGCATAGACGCGCTTTACGCCTCTGCTCAGGGCTTCCTCGACCAGTGCCCGACCGATGCCCCGATTGGCGCCAGTCACCAGGATGGTTGTACCTTCGATCTTCATTGCGTCTCTCCTAATGCTTATCGTTGTGTTCGAGCCCAGTGCACGGTCTAGCCGCGACTCAAGGTTGGCGCGCCGCAACTCAGGTTGGCTACAGTCGCCGTTGTCGATACGACTGGTTGGTGAGATGGACTTAGCGCCGGATGTCGAAGCCATGGGAGTGACAAGTGTGACGGGATTCCGATGGACTCGCTGATCACGGCCGCGGCGCATGCGCTTGCGGCGGGCGATCCGCTCGGCGCCTTGAAACGGGTTGCGCTGCGCGACGATGCGCCGGCACTGGCGTTGCGCGGTATCGCAATGGCGCAGCTTGGCGACCTGGTTCGGGCGAAGGTTCTTCTCAAGAGGGCGGCGCGCGCATTCAGCCCGAGGGAGGCCGTGGCCCGCGCGCGGTGTATCGTCGCCGAGGCCGAGATCGCGCTCGTCTCGCGCGACCTTACCTGGCCGGCCAAGGCACTCGACGCCGCACGGGCGACGCTTGAAAAGCATGGCGACCGCGTCAACGCCGCGCATGCGCGCAACCTCGACGTTCGGCGCCTGCTGCTGATCGGCCATCTCGACGAAGCCGAGCGCAGGCTGGACGGCTTCGATCCCTCGCCGCTGCCGCCGGCATCGCGGGCCGCCCACGAGCTGGCTGTCGCCGGCATCGCCATCCGCCGCTTGCGGACCGGCCCTGCGCGCGCCGCGCTTGGCCTGGCGGCGCGGGCGGCGCGCGCGTCCGGCATCCCCGCGCTGATCGCGGAGGTGGAGAGCGCATCGCTGGTGCTGGACACGCCGGCCGCACGCCTTGTCGCGCGTGGCGGGGAACGGCCCCTCCTGCTCGACGAAGTCGAAGCGCTCCTGGCGTCGGGGGCGCTCGTGGTGGATGCATGCCGCAATGTCGTGCGGGTCGCAGACACGGTCGTCTCGCTGGCGACCCGCCCGGTGCTGTTCGCGCTGGCCCGCGCGCTGGCCGAAGCCTGGCCGGGGGACGTGGCAAGATCGACGCTCATTGCGCGCGCTTTCCGCGGAAAGGACGCGGACGAATCACATCGCGCACGGTTACGGGTCGAAGTCGGGCGGCTTCGCGCGGAGCTTCGGAGCTTGGCGGATGTGAGCGCGACGAAGCGGGGCTTTGCGCTGGCCCCGCGCCGCGCAGGTGAGGTCGTCGTGCTGGCGCCACCCGTCGAAGAAGAGCATGCCGCCGTGCTCGCCTTCCTCGCCGACGGCGAGTCTTGGTCGAGTTCGGCCCTGTCGATTGCGCTTGGAGCCAGTTCGCGTACCGTGCAGCGAGCGCTCGAGCAGCTCGCCCAGGCCGGCAAGGTGCAGTCGTTCGGCCGCGGACGGGCGCGTCGCTGGATGACCCCGCCGCTGACGGGTTTCCCGACAATCTTGTTACTCCCCGGCCCACTGCCGGGCTACTAGGATGGAATCATGGAACGATCCGCAGCCGAAATCCTTCGAGAATATGGACCCTTTCCGGGTGTCGACCACGTGGACGGCGTTACCTTCGACGGTGAGCATGTCTGGTTTGCCTCAGGCGACAGATTGAACGCCTTCGATCCGGCGAGCGGCAAAGTGGTGCGCTCGATCGACGTCGCGGCACACGCCGGAACGGCCTTCGACGGCCATCACCTCTATCAGATCGCCGAGGATCGCATCCAGAAGATCGATCCGAGGAATGGCCGGGTGCTGGCGTCGATCCCGGCGCCTGGCAATGGCGGTGATTCCGGGCTCGCCTGGGCCGAAGGAACGCTCTGGGTCGGGCAGCATCGGGGCCGAAAGATTCATCAGGTCGATCCCGAGACAGGGGCAATCCTTCGCACCATCGTTTCCAACCGCGTCGTAACCGGGGTCAGCTGGGTCGACGGCGAGCTGTGGCATGGCACCTGGGAGGGCGAGGAGAGCGATGTCAGACGGATCGATCCTGAAACGGGAAAGGTCCTTGAGAAGCTCGATATGCCGCCGGGAACAGGCGTGTCGGGGCTCGAATCCGATGGCGGTGACCAGTTTTTCTGTGGCGGCGGAAACAGCGGCAAGATCAGAGCTGTTCGCCGGCCCAAACGAGGCTCTGCGACCAGAATCTGAGTTTTTGCCCTCCGTAGCCGTTTGATTTCGGGACCATTCGAGCTAACTGGTTTTTGCGGTTTTTAGCCCGGTGGTCCGAACCAGGTGTTCATCGCGTCTTGAAGACCATCCTGCGTCCTGTCGCCTACCCAAGCAACATATCCATCGGGTCGGATTAAAACTGCGGTTGGAGCGGAGACCAAACCTAGCGCAGGCAACTCCCATGGATCGTCCCATTTGGCGTAAACCAACTTAATGCGGTCTGACCACGGCTTGATGTCGAGGCTGCCCGGCGCGTCGAGATTCAAGAGCACTGGCCGCGCTTTTTGGAGGAGCGCAAATACGCGCATGGGACCATCAGGCGTGGCCAGGTCGAGGTCAGGAATGCGGCGGCCGACCAGCGGATGCCCCTGGCCGAGGTCGTAATGGATACCAAGTCCGGACATCTCGGCAGCGATCCGTTTGCGAGGCTCCTCCATCCCAAGGAGCTCTGATACGATTTCACGCAAGGCTTCAGTGCGATCATCAGTACGTTGCAATGCGACCTGTGCCATTGTCGTACGCAACACGCGGGCCGCAACCGGATGCCGCTCGATGTGATAAGTGTCGAGCAAGCGTTCAGGCGATGTTCCTTTCACCACTTGGGCCAACTTCCAACCGAGGTTCACCGCATCCTGCACACCGATATTGAGGCCTTGTCCGCCCACCGGGGAATGCACATGGGCGGCATCGCCCGCTAGGAGAACCCGGCCCTTGCGGTAAGCCGCCGCCTGCCGCGACATGTCCGTGAACCTGGAAATCCAGGTTGGGCTATGGATTCCGTAATCTGTTCCGCATGCGGCGACGAGCGCTTCGCGGAGATCGCGCAGCGTGGGCTCGGTCGTGGCGCCGACATTCTTTTCAGTGACCATGACGCCTATGGGACCTTTATCGGCAAAGACGACCTTGCCGTCACGAATTTCGTACTCTTCCCTGCCGAAGGCATGGATGCCAAGTGCGGTGCGATGAATGCCCAGTGGCGGCTCCTCCGCCATCTCGGCCTCGGCGAGGATGCTGCTGGTCGTCGCATCCCATCCTCGAAACTCAATGCCAGCAGCTTTGCGGACCAGACTGCGGCCTCCATCACACCCGACGAGATAGCTTGCCCGCAGCGACGCACCATCGGACAGTTCGATGGTGACGCCGGCGTCGTCCTGCACGAAACACGTTAATTCACGGGCGCGATAGATCGGCACTGCCAGCTCGCTGACCCATCCAGCGAGAATGCGCTCAATGTGTTTCTGTCTCAGCGCCAGCCCGTAGTTGTGGCGGGTCGGAAAATCGCTGATGTCTAAACGCATCGCCGCGAATCCCGTGACTTGGGCTATTTGTCCTTCGGCGAGGAACCGGTCCGCGATGCCGCGCTGATCGAAAACTTCGAGAGTGCGTGAACTCAGACCTCCAGCACGCGAACCGGCAAGCTCTTGGTTCGGGCGGCGTTCGACAATGGCTACGTCGATGCCTGCCAACGCCAACTCGCCTGCCAGGGTTAGGCCCGTCGGACCTCCTCCGGCAATCACGACTGCATGTTCTGTCATCGGCAAACTCCTCTGGCAGTTACGACTCCCAATGCAATGATCGCAGAGTCCCAGTGGTTGCCGTTTGGGTTAGTTCAGGCTCGCTATCAATTTTTCGAGCAGGCGAGCGAGCATGATCTGCTCCGGGCGTATCAGGCCGGAAAGTATCTGGTGCTCGTTGGCGACGTGAGCGGTAACCGCCTCGTCGATCAACGCCAGACCCTTTTTAGTCAGCTGCACGACAATGCCGCGGCGATCGTCGGGGTGCGGCCCGCGCTTGATCAGGCCGGATTTCTCGAGCCGGTCGAGGCGGTTGGTCATCGCGCCCGACGTCACCATCGTCGCCTCGTAGAGAGCCGTCGGCGTCAGCGCGTATGGCGGCCCGGAACGACGCAGCGTTGCCAGCACATCGAATTCTCCGGATTGCAGCCCGTAACTTGCAAACAGCGGCGCCAGCCGCTCTCGTGCGATCAGCGAGGCGGCCTCGTTCAACCGTCCGAGCACGGCCATCGGCGAGACATCGAGATCCGGCCGTTCCTTTTTCCATTGCCCGATCGCTTTTGCTGCGCGATCCATGTCTCTCACCGTTATGTATCTTGACGTGAAGAATCTTTAGCTTATCTTACCTCAGCTTGCGATATTGGCCAAGTGCCGCGAACGGGCGACGGGACGGTGCGATGAAATTTCTCTGGGACTCGGCGCTTGGCCTTCTGGTTGTCACCGGTGGACTGCTCGGCCTGACGCTGCCGTTCGGCAAGATCGCGACGGCGGCCGGCGTGGCCGCCATGGTCTGGGCCTTCGTCATCTCGCTTGGTGCCGGCGGCGTGCTTTTGTGCGCATTGCTGCTCAACGGGAAGCGCATGCGGCTTACGCCGCACAGGCTGCGCTATTTCTTCGTCACCGCGGCCGTCTCATATGCAATCCCCAATCTGCTGATGTTTTCAGCCATTCCGCATCTGGGCGCCGGCTACAGCGGCATCATGTTCACGCTGTCGCCGGTCGTCACGCTGGTGTTCTCGATGCTGCTCGGCGTCAGGCGCCCGACCATGCTGGGCATCGTCGGCATAGTCGTCGGTTTCGTCGGCGCAGTCATGGTGGCGGTGACGCGCGGCGAAGCGGGCCAGCCGGCCGAATTTTTCTGGGTTGCGATGGGCCTGCTCATCCCGGTCAGCCTCGCCGCCGGCAACATTTACCGTACCGTCGACTGGCCCGAAGGCACCGGCCCGATCGAGCTCGCCGTCGGCAGCCATCTGGCAGCAGCCTTGATGCTGTTTGCCGGCATTCTGGTCCTGCTTGGCGGCAATGCATTCGGCTCGCTCGGCGGCGTGCCGCTGGTCGCTGCGGCACAGGTGGCATCAGCCTCGGCGATGTTCGCCTTCTTCTTCCGCCTGCAAGCGGTCGGCGGCCCGGTCTATCTCAGCCAGATCGGCTACGTCGCGGCGGCGGTCGGGCTGTTTGCCGGGACCCTCTTCCTCGGCGAGCGCTATCAACTGCTGACCTGGGCCGGTGCCGTCATCATCACCGCCGGCGTGTTCATCACCACCAAGGCGCAAAGCCAGAGGCCATAGGGGCCAGAAGGCGTAAGCTTCAAACGGATGCCTTCTCCGCCAGCACCATGTAGTTGACGTCCATGTCCTTCGAGCGCTGCCAGCGGTCGGCGAGCGGGTTGTAGGTGACGCCGGTGCGGTCGATGACGGTCAGGCCGGCGCCGGCAAGCGCCTTTTCCAGTTCCTCGGGGCGCACCAGCTTGCCGAACTGGTGGGTGCCGCGTGGCAGCCAACGCAGCACATATTCGGCGCCGATGATGGCCAGGCCCAGGGCCTTCAGCGTGCGGTTGATGGTGGCGACGAACATGATGCCGCCAGGCTTGACCATCTCGCCGCATTTGGCCAGGAACAGATCGACATTGGCGACATGCTCGACCACTTCCATGTTGAGGATGACGTCGAATTTTTCGCCGGCATCGGCAAGGTCTTCCGCGGTCGTGGCGCGATAATCCACGCTCACGCCGACTTCCGCCGCATGCAGCTTGGCCACTTCGATGTTGGTGGCGGAGGCATCGGCGCCGACCACTTCGGCGCCAAGCCGCGCCATCGGCTCGCACAAAAGCCCGCCGCCGCAGCCGATGTCAAGGAAGCGCAGGCCTTCGAATGGCCGTGCCGCACGCGGATCGCGGCCGAAGCGGGCCGCCACCTGGTCGCGGATATAGGCAAGCCGGATCGGGTTGAACTTGTGCAACGGGCGGAACTTGCCGTTCGGGTTCCACCATTCGGCAGCAAGGGCGGAAAAGCGTTCCACCTCTCCGGCATCGATCGTCGATCGTCGGGGCTCTGGCATGGCGTGGTCTCCTCGGACGCTAGGAAGTCGGGCGCGAGGCTGCGAATGTCAAGGCGCGAAATTCACCGCCGGCGGTGCGATGCGCGCGATGCCTTCCGGCGCGGCCTTTTGCCGGCTGCATTTGTGTCAGCACGTGTCAGTTGATGGTGTGCCGGAAGGAAACGCCTAGGCTTTGGCGGACGAAGCAGAGACATCGGGTTCGGAGGAGTGCGCAATGATGCGAACGGTTGCTTCCATTCTTTGGCGCCGGCTTGACCAGGAAGGCCACGACGCTTGCCTTCTGTCGGAAGCGAGTTCCGGGTGGAACCTCAGGGGACAGGCGCTTTTCGTCCAGGACGGCGAGCCGTGCAGCATCGCCTACGAGGCGGACTGCGACGCCGATTGGCATACACGATCGGCGCGCGCCGACGGCTTTCTCGGCACGCAAGAGCTGCATTACAGGATCGACCGGCTGACCGAGCGCCAATGGACGCTGAACGGCGAGCATCAAGCGGAAGTCGACGGTCTCATCGATGTCGATCTCGGCTTCACGCCCGCCACAAACCTTTTGGCGCTTCGCCGTTTTGCCCTCGATGTCGGTACGGCGACGCCCGCGCCGGCAGCCTATCTGACATTTCCCGAACTCAGGCTCGTTCGCCTCGAGCAAACCTATCAGCGCGTCGATGCTGCACATTACGCCTATGCCGCCCCGATGTTCGGCTACCACGAGACACTGGAGGTCTCGCCGCTCGGTTTCGTCCTCGACTATCCGCGCCTGTGGCAGGCCATCGTGCGGACGGGCTGAACCGCCCGCGTTGGGAGTGCAGCTGGCCGGTGTGGCTTAACGGCAAATTTACGATATTGGCGGTTTCTTAACGTTGGGTCAGTGTTTGGCATTTAGATTGCTGTCCGAGTAGGGGCAGCCCGGTGCGCATAAGAACCCAGATAGTCGCGACATTGTTCAGCGCCGTGGCCTTGATCGGCCTGGTCGGCGGCGTTGCGATCGTCTCGCAGATATCGCTGACCAAATCGGTGGCGCTGGCCGAGGCGACAAGCGTCGCACGGCAGTTGGCCGAAACTATTGCCTTCAGGGCATCGGACGCGCCGCGTTCATTATTCGAGAGACCCGATGCGCTCCGCGAATTCGTGACTTTGCAGCACGGCCGCTCGAAACGCGATCTCGTCATCGTAGACAAAAACAAGGTTATTTTCGCCGACGTTCCGGGAGAAGAGCAAAATATCGGCACGACGTTCGACTACGATCCCGGCAATGAAATCGCCCGGACGATTGACGACGGCGTGCCGCGCAACTTCGTCGAGGCCAGTGCCGACGTGGCCGATCCGATTGACCTGATTGCGGTGCCGATCGAGGATGCACCCGGCAAGATCGTCGGCGCCGTCCTGTTCGAGTATACGCCGCTGCTGCGTGCCGCGCAGCAGCGCACGAACGATATGCTGTGGCTTGTGGGCCTGTGTACCGCTGCAGCCGTGCTGATCGCGGCGGCCTCCGCCTTCCTGTTGTTGCGAGGCTTCAGTAAAGGCCTTGCTGGTCTCAACCGCGGCATCGAATCGCTGGCGCGCGGCGACGCCGGGGCCCGTATCGGCCGCACCTCCGATGACGAGTTCGGACAGTTGGCGCAAGGGTTCGACACTATGGCGTCCGAAATCGAAGCCTCGCGCGCTCAACTTGTCGACCAGAAGGCCTACATCGAAGACATCGTCCAGACCGTTGCCGAAGGCATCGCCGTCATCGACGGCAAGGGTCAGGTCGTGTCCGTCAATCCGGCGGCAGCCGAGATCATCGGGCGGCGCAGCGACAAGGTCGTGGGGCAGGACTGGCAGTCGGCCATGGATATCAGGGGGCCGTCGGGAGACAAGCCCGCGTCGGGAACATCTCCGGTCGAACTGGCCATGACCACCGGCCGCCGCCACCAGAATGAGGTGAGGCTGGCAAAACCGGATGGGACCTCCTTGCCCGTGGTCGTCAGCTGCAATCCGCTCAACCGCGCCGATGGCGGCATCGTGCTGACGCTCAGCGACATCAGCGACCTGCGCAGTGCCGAGCGGGCGGTGCACGATCGTGCCGAAGAACTGGCGAGGCTCAATCGTGAACTGAAAGAGACATCGGAGGCCACGACCCGCCTGGTCAAGCTCGGCGAACTGCTTCAGGCCTGCGTCACTTTTCACGAGGCATTTTCCGTCGTCGGCTCCGCCATGCCTGATTTCTTCGGCGGATTGAGCGGAACCGTTCACCTGACCAGTGCGTCGCGCAACCTCGTGGAGGAGATGGCGCATTGGGGCACCATCCGGTCGAGCGTCGGCCAGTTCGGACCGGAAGATTGTTGGGCGCTGCGGCGCGGCCAGGAGCACGTCGCCGGTCCAGGCATGCTGACGCCGCGCTGCAACCACATCACCGAAAATGGCGGCCGCGGTTATGTCTGTATGCCTCTAGCAGCGCAGGGAGAGACGCTTGGCATCCTGCATCTGTGCGAGCCGAATGCCGTTGACAAGCCGGAGTGGCTTGCCGAACGGCAGCAGATACTGCGTGGCGTCGTCGATACGCTGGCGTTGGCGCTTGCCAATCTGCGTCTGCGCGAGACGTTGCGGCAGCAGTCGATCCGCGACCCGAATACAGGGCTCTACAATCGCCGCTACCTCGAGGAGACCAGCAGCCGCGAGCTCAGGCGCCTGGAACGTGCCGAGCAGCCGCTGACGTTGATCATGCTCGACGTCGATCATTTCAAGCAGTTCAACGATACGTTCGGCCACGAAGCGGGGGATCTCGTCCTCAAGCAGGTGGCCGCCACGCTGGTCGACCATGTCAGGGAAAGCGACGTGGTTTCGCGCTACGGCGGCGAGGAATTTGCCTTGATGATGCCGGGAACGTCACTGGCCGATGGCGCCGATCGCGCCGAAGCTCTGCGAAAGGCGATCAAGCAGCTGCATGTCACGCATCGCGGCCGCACGCTCGGCACCATCACCGCGTCGTTCGGGGTCGCCGCCTTCCCGGAGCTCGGCGCCTCATGGGCGGAGATCGTCAATGCCGCGGATCGCGCTTTGTATCAGGCAAAGGCTGAGGGCCGTGACCGCGTCATCGCCGGAGCGGGTCTCGCCCGTGTCGAGCAGCAAAAGCCAAAACTCACCAAGAGCGTGGCTTGAAATCTGGTTGATGGACGGGGCAAGGCGACGGAATCCTCACCGCCTTGCGAAACCGCGATCATTTGGCTAAGGAGGCCGCGCATTGAGCGCCCGGCCACAGCTTGGCGCATTTTTCCGCTTTTCGGCCTCCGGTCCGGCATCCAGTCAAAGGCATTTCGCTTCTATGGCGCGCATCGTGATGAAATTCGGCGGAACCTCCGTCGCCGACATCGCCCGCATCCGCAATGTGGCGCGTCATGTCAAACGCGAGGTCGACGCCGGCCATGAGGTCGCCGTCGTGGTCTCGGCGATGGCCGGCAAGACCAACGAGCTCGTGCAATGGACGCGCGAGGCCTCGCCGATGCACGATGCGCGCGAATATGACGCCGTCGTCGCGTCCGGCGAGCAGGTCACTGCCGGTTTGCTGGCGATCGCGCTGCAGAATATCGGCGTGCATGCCCGCTCCTGGCAAGGCTGGCAGATCCCGATCAAGACCGACAACGCGCATGGCGCGGCGCGCATTCTCGATATCGACGGCGGATTCCTGATCAAGCGCTTCGGCGAAGGCCAGGTGGCGGTGGTCGCCGGTTTCCAAGGCATCGGGCCGGACAACCGGATCGCAACGCTCGGCCGCGGCGGTTCCGATACCAGCGCTGTCGCCATCGCGGCAGCGGTCAAGGCCGACCGCTGCGATATCTACACCGATGTCGACGGGGTCTACACGACCGATCCGCGCATCGAGCCGAAGGCGCGGCGGCTGGCCAAGATTTCCTTCGAGGAAATGCTCGAAATGGCCTCGCTCGGGGCCAAGGTCCTGCAGGTGCGCTCGGTCGAGCTTGCCATGGTGCACAGGGTGCGTACTTTCGTGCGGTCGTCCTTCGACGATCCCGACGCACCAGGAATGGGGGATTTGCTTAATCCGCCGGGAACGCTTATTTGCGACGAGGAAGAGATCGTGGAACAGCAGGTCGTCACCGGAATTGCCTACGCCAAGGACGAGGCGCAGATTTCGTTGCGCCGCGTCGGCGATCGGCCGGGCGTCGCCGCCGGCATTTTCGGGCCGCTGGCCGAGGCCAACATCAATGTCGACATGATCGTCCAGAATATCTCCGAGGACGGCAAGTTCACTGACATGACCTTCACCGTGCCATCCGGCGACGTCGACAAGGCGCTCGCCGTGCTTGAGCGGCTGAAGGCGACGATCGGCTACGACGTGGTGCAGTCGGAAGCCGGCATGTCGAAGGTCTCGGTCATCGGCATCGGCATGCGCAGCCATGCCGGCGTCGCCGCTACCGCCTTCAAGGCGCTGGCCGACCGCGCGATCAACATCCGCGCCATCACGACGTCCGAAATCAAGATTTCGATCCTGATCGACGGTCCCTATACGGAACTAGCAGTTCGCACTTTGCATTCCGTGTACGGTCTGGATAAGCAGTAGCGGACTGCATCGGCCCGAAAATCGGAATCGATTTTCGGAAGGCAGGATGCAGCGGATCGAAAATCTTGGAGCGGTCTTTATGCGTCCAATTGGACGATGGCGCTCTAATTGAGTTGTTGCGTTTGTGCCGCTGTGCAGGGCAACCTGCACCGGTTGAAACGCTATTGGAGAAGAAGCCGCGATGCGTGATTCGGCCAGTGGCCCGCGCGTTTTGCTGAAACGGCTCCGCGAGCTCATGCAAGAGCCGCTGGAGCCGCAGGAGCGGCTTGACCGAATCGTGCGCGACATCGCCTCCAACATGGTTGCCGAGGTCTGCTCGCTCTATGTGCTGCGCGCCGATTCGGTGCTCGAACTCTACGCCACCGAAGGCCTGAACCCGAACGCCGTCCACCTGGCGCAGCTCAGGCTGGGCCAAGGCTTGGTCGGCACGATCGCGGCCTCGGCGCGGCCGCTCAACCTCTCCAATGCACAGGAGCATCCTGCCTTCGCCTACCTGCCGGAGACAGGGGAAGAAATCTATAATTCCTTCCTCGGCGTGCCGGTGCTGCGGGCAGGGCGGACACTCGGCGTCCTGGTCGTGCAGAACAAGACCATGCGCCATTATCGCGACGACGAGGTCGAGGCGCTGGAAACAACGGCGATGGTGATCGCCGAGATGATCGCCACCGGCGATCTGGAGCGGCTGACAAGGCCCGGCCTCGAGCTCGATCTGCGCCGCCCGGTAAGCTTTACCGGCCTGTCCTTCAACGAAGGCGTCGGTCTCGGCCATGTGGTGCTGCACGAGCCGCGCATCGTCGTCACCAATCTTTTCAACGAGGACAGCGAGGAAGAGGTCAGGCGGCTCGACGCGTCGCTCGGCTCGCTCAGGCTCTCCATCGACGACATGCTGGAGCGCCGCGACGTCGCCTTCGAGGGCGAGCATCGCCAGGTGCTCGAAGCCTATCGCATGTTCGCCAACGACCGCGGCTGGGTGCGCCGGCTCGAGGAGGCGATCCGCAACGGCCTGACGGCCGAAGCGGCGGTCGAAAAGGTGCAGAGCGACATGCGTGCCCGCATGCTGCACATGACCGATCCGTATCTGCGCGAACGGATGAGCGATTTCGACGATCTCGCCAATCGGCTGCTGCGGCAGCTGATGGGGCGCGGACCGGAGGACGTCGCGGCCTCGCTGCCCAAGGACGCCATCATCGTCGCCCGCTCCATGGGTGCTGCGGAGCTGCTCGATTATCCCAGGGACAAGCTGCGCGGGCTGGTGCTGGAGGACGGCGCCGCGACCAGCCATGTCGTCATCGTGGCGCGGGCCATGGGCATACCGGTCGCCGGCCAGATGAAGGGCGCCGTTTCCATGGCGGAAAACGGCGATGCCATCATCGTCGACGGCGAGGAAGGCGCGATCCATCTGCGCCCGCAGCCCGACCTCGAGGCGGCCTATGCCGAGAAAGTGCGTTTCCGGGCGCGGCGGCAGGAGGTCTACCGCGAGCTGCGCAAGAAGCCGTCGGTGACCAAGGACGGTGTCCAGGTCGACCTTCTGATGAATGCCGGGCTGGCGGTCGACCTGCCGCAACTGGCCGAAGCGGGCGCGGCCGGCATCGGCCTGTTCCGCACCGAGCTGCAATTCATGGTCGCCTCGACCTTTCCGCGCGCGGAAGCCCAGGAGCGCTTGTACCGTGACGTGCTCGAGGCGGCGCGCGACAAGCCGGTGACGTTCCGCACCATCGATATTGGCGGCGACAAGGTGCTGCCCTATTTCAAGGGCTCGATCCAGGAGGAGAACCCGGCGCTCGGCTGGCGCGCCATCCGCCTGACGCTCGACCGGCCTGGCCTGCTGCGCACCCAGATCCGCGCGCTGCTCAAGGCGTGCGGCGGGCGCGAACTGAAGCTGATGCTGCCAATGGTGACGGAACTCGGTGAGATCGTGCAGGCGCGCGAGATCATCGATCGCGAGGTCCGGCATTTGTCGCGCTTTGCCCATCATTTGCCGACCAGCCTTAAGGTGGGGGCGATGCTGGAGGTGCCGTCGCTGCTGTTCCAGCTCGACGAGTTGATGAAGGCGGTCGATTTCGTCTCGGTCGGCTCGAACGACCTGTTCCAGTTCGTCATGGCGGTGGACCGTGGCAATACCCAATTGTCCGACCGCTTCGACCCGCTGTCGACGCCGTTCCTGCGTGTTTTGAAGCAAATTGCCGATGCCGGGGCTCGCAACCAGACGCCGGTGACCCTGTGCGGCGAACTTGCCGGCAAGCCGATCTCGGCGATGGCGCTGATCGGCCTTGGCTATCGCTCGATCTCGATGTCGCCGGCATCGATCGGCCCGGTCAAGGCGATGCTGACGGAACTGCCGCTCAGCGAACTGGAAGCGTTCTTCGACGACAATCTGATGGCGCCGGCGCATGGCCTGCCGATGCGGGCGCTGCTGCAAGCCTTTGCCGATGACCGCTCGATACCGCTATAGACTTCGCCATGATCAACCTGCCCCGCGACCGTATGGATCAAGTCGTCAAGCGTTTCGACATGCTCGAAGCGCAGATGTCGGCCGGGCCAGCGCCGGACGCCTATGTCAGGATGGCCTCCGAATATGCCGACATCCAGGAGATGGTGGCAAAGATCAGGGCGCTGCGCGCCGCCGAGCGCGAACAGGCCGATCTGGAGGCGATGCTCGCCGACAAGGGCACCGACGCCGAGATGCGCGCCTTGGCCGAGGCCGACCTGCCGGAGGTCAAGCATCGCATCGAGGCGCTGCAGAAGGACATCCAGATCCTGCTGTTGCCCAAGGATGCCGCCGACGACAAGAACGCCATCCTCGAGATCCGCGCCGGCACCGGCGGCGACGAGGCGGCGCTTTTCGCCGGCGACCTGTTTCGCATGTACGAGCGCTATGCCGCGGCGCATGGCTGGCGTTTCGAGACGGTGTCGGCCAGCGAGGGTGAGGTCGGCGGCTACAAGGAAATCATCGCCACCGTTTCGGGCAAGGGCGTCTTTGCCCATCTGAAGTTCGAATCCGGCGTGCACCGGGTGCAGCGCGTGCCGACGACCGAGGCGGGCGGACGCATTCATACCTCGGCGGCGACGGTCGCGGTGCTGCCGGAAGCCGAAGAGGTCGACATCGACATCAGGGCCGAAGACATCCGCATCGACACGATGCGCGCCTCGGGTTCCGGCGGCCAGCACGTCAACACCACCGATTCGGCCGTGCGCATCACCCATCTGCCGACCGGCATCATGGTGGTGCAGGCGGAAAAGTCGCAGCACCAGAACCGGGCGAAGGCCATGCAGATCCTGCGCGCCAGGCTCTACGACCTCGAGCGCAGCAAGGCGGACGAGGAACGTTCCGAATCGCGCAAGTCGCAGGTCGGCTCGGGCGACCGCTCGGAACGCATCCGCACCTATAATTTTCCGCAGGGTCGCGTCACCGATCATCGTATCAACCTGACGCTCTATAAGCTCGACCGGGTGATGATGGGCGAACTCGACGAGATCATCGACGCGCTGATAGCCGATCACCAGTCGAAGCTGCTCGCCGATATCGGCATCGATGGCTGACAGCCTGCCCGCCACGCTGGCGCCGCTGCTGCGGGAGGCGCGAAACCGGCTCGCCGCAGCCGGGATCGCGGATCCGGCGCTCGATGCCAGGCTGATCGTCGAGCATTTTTCCGGCACCAGTCGCACGCAGGCCATCGCCGATCCCGGGCGCGCTGTCGATACGGACGTGACGGCGGTAATCGAAGCCGCCTTGCGGCGGCGCATCGCCGGCGAGCCGGTACACCGGATCCTTGGCTACCGCGAATTCTACGGCTTGCGCCTTTCGCTTTCGCCGCAAACGCTGGAGCCGCGGCCGGATACCGAAACGCTGGTCGAGGCTATACTGCCCTTCGTCAAGGCAATGGCGGCACGCGAGGGCGGCTGCCGCATCCTCGATCTAGGGACCGGTACCGGTGCCATCGCGCTGGCGCTGCTCAGCGCCGTTCCGGCCGCGACCGCCACCGGCGTTGACATTTCGCAGGAGGCGCTGGCCACAGCCATGCGTAATGCCGGGGAATTGGGGCTCGTCGGCCGGTTCACGCCGGTCAAATCCGACTGGTTTGAAAAAGTTTCTGGCCTGTACCATGTAATTGTCGCAAACCCTCCCTATATACCCTCAGACGACATTGGAAATCTGCAGGACGAGGTCCGCGGTTTCGATCCACGCCAGGCCCTCGATGGCGGCGTGGACGGTCTGAGCCCCTACAGGAAGATCGCCGCGGGAGCGGCAGCGTATTTGGAACTCCAAGGCAGGATTGCGGTCGAGATCGGCCATACGCAGCACCAACAGGTTACGGAGATATTCTCCGCGGCCGGGTACCGTTCGGTCGGGGTGTTTCGTGATCTCGGCGGAAACGACAGAGTTCTTGTGTTCGAACGGTGGAAGCCGTGATGCAGTGCGAAAAAAGCGCTTGGCAATACCGGGGAATGCGGCTAGGGTCGCGTTAACCGGATGAGACGAAGCAGGCAGTGCTCTTAGCGATTCGGTTTTCCTTGGAAATAGCTGCCTTCTTGCGCAAACGACGCCCAAGCTTCGTGCGGGAATCGTCCGGCAAGTGAAGTAACCGGAACAGGATGGCACGTGGCGCCAACGCAATTGATGCGGGCGAACGCCGGTGAAGGAACGAAACGGCTGGCCGTATGAGCGCCTCCGTTCGTGAAGAGTTTTTCGAAAATTTCAAAGTGAAGAGAGTCTAATGAGGCCACAACAGCAAAACAGGCGCATGCGCGGTCGCAACAACAGTGGCGGCGGCGGCAACAACAATAACAACAACAATCGTAAGGGGCCGAATCCCCTGACGCGTAACTATGAGAGCAACGGCCCGGACGTGAAGATCCGCGGATCGGCTCAGCAGATTGCCGAGAAGTACGCAACCCTTGCCCGTGACGCGCAAAGCTCCGGCGACCGGGTGATGGCGGAAAACTATCTCCAGCATGCAGAGCACTATAACCGCATCATCGCAGCCGCTCAGGCGCAGATGCCGATCCAGAACGCCCAGCAGAATCGCGACGATTTCGACGATGACGGCGACGAGGATCGCGACGAGTTCGACAATGCCGGCAACAATGCCAACGAGACGTCGGGTTCGGCGGTCAATCACGGGGCCGGCCCGCAGCCGGTCATCGATGGCACGCCGGCCGAGCTGGCGCTGAACCAGGAAAACAGCCGCGACAATCGGGGCGGCCGCGATAACCGTGACGGACGCGACAACAATGGCGGACGCCACCGCGACCGTCGCCCCAATGGCGGTTACGGCCAGAACGGCCAGCGCGGCGAGTATGGCGCGCGCGGCGAGCAGCAGGGTGGACAGCGCGTCGAACAGCCACGGCGCGACGAGACGCCGGCGCAGGCGGAGCCCGTGCCGGCCGCTGAGCCGGTCTTTGTGAGCGAGCCCGCACCGCAATTCGAAAACCTTTCGCCAGCGGGTCTCGCCGCCCAGGCCGAGCTCAACGAAGCCGCGGCCGAAAACAGCCCGGCACGCCGCCCCAGGCGTCCGCGCCGTCCGCGGCTCGATGTCGAACCGGCAAATGGCGGCAACGACAACGCCGGCCGTGACAGTGCCGAGACAAGCAGTGCCGAGACAAGCAATGCCGAGACTGGCAATACCGACGCTGGCAATGTCGATGCAGCGCCGGCTGAAGGCCCCGGCGGTCAAGCTGTGATCGCAGACGTCGAGAATTGATCGGAAAAACGTTCAGCCGATCTTAGCGCATCCTTTACCCTGGACGGCGGAGAGAAATCTCCGCCGTTTTTGTTTTGCGCGCTCGGAATATTATGCATTCGCCAGTGTCGAGGCGTCTTGAGGGTCTGTGGTTTGCGTCCCATATCTTGCGTGAACAGGACCCGGCTCGAACGGGCGGGTCCGTCACCGCAATCTGATCCGGTGCCGCGAAGCGGGCCGGTGACGGAAGGAGACAGGCATGAATCTTGAAAAATATTCCGAGCGCGTGCGCGGCTTTATCCAGTCCGCGCAAACCATGGCGCTTTCCCGCAATCACCAGCAATTCACCCCCGAGCATATCCTCAAGGTCCTTGTCGATGACGACGAGGGCCTGGCTGCGTCGCTGATCGAGCGCGCCGGCGGCAATGTCCGTGACGTCAAGCTCGGCGTCGAAACGGCACTGGAGGCAATGCCCAAGGTCGAGGGCGGCAATGGCCAGCTCTATCTGGCGCAGCCGCTGGCAAAGGTGTTTTCGACCGCCGAGGAACTGGCCAAGAAGGCCAGTGACAGCTTCGTTACCGTCGAACGGCTATTGCAGGCGCTGGCCATGGAAAAATCGGCCAAGACCGCCGACATCCTGTCCAAGGCGGGTGTCACGCCGCAGGCGCTGAACCAGGTCATCAACGACGTACGCAAAGGTCGCACTGCCGATTCGGCGAGCGCCGAGCAGGGCTACGACGCGCTGAAGAAATACGCGCGCGACCTGACGGCGGACGCCCGCGCGGGCAAGCTCGATCCGGTCATCGGCCGCGACGACGAAATCCGCCGCACCATCCAGGTGCTGTCGCGCCGCACCAAGAACAACCCAGTGCTGATCGGCGAACCCGGCGTCGGCAAGACGGCGATCGCCGAAGGGCTGGCGCTGCGCATCGTCAATGGCGATGTGCCGGAATCGCTCAAGGACAAGCAGCTGATGGCGCTCGACATGGGGTCGCTGATCGCCGGCGCCAAATACCGCGGCGAGTTCGAGGAGCGGCTGAAGGCGGTGCTTTCCGAAGTCACGTCTGCCGCCGGCGGCATCATTCTGTTCATCGACGAGATGCACACGCTTGTCGGTGCCGGCAAGGCGGATGGCGCCATGGACGCGTCGAACCTGCTGAAGCCGGCGCTCGCCCGCGGCGAACTGCACTGCGTCGGCGCCACCACGCTCGACGAGTACCGCAAGCATGTCGAGAAGGATGCGGCCCTTGCCCGCCGCTTCCAGCCGGTCTTCGTCAATGAGCCGACGGTCGAAGACACCGTCTCGATCCTGCGCGGCCTGAAAGAGAAATACGAGCAGCACCACAAGGTGCGCATCTCGGATTCGGCGCTGGTCGCGGCCGCTACACTGTCAAACCGTTACATCGCCGACCGCTTCCTGCCGGACAAGGCGATCGATCTCGTCGACGAGGCCGCGTCGCGGCTCCGCATGCAGGTCGATTCGAAGCCCGAGGCGCTGGACGAGATCGATCGCCGCATCATGCAGCTCAAGATCGAGCGCGAGGCGCTGAAGGTCGAGAAGGACGATGCCTCGAAGGACCGGCTCGCCCGGCTTGAGAAGGAACTCTCGAACCTCGAGGAGGAATCGACCGAGCTGACCTCGAAATGGCAGGCCGAGAAGCAGAAGCTCGGGCTTGCCGCCGACCTCAAGAAGCAGCTCGACGAGGCGCGCAACGAACTTGCCATTGCCCAGCGCAAGGGCGAATTCCAGCGCGCCGGCGAACTTGCCTATGGCAAGATCCCGGAACTCGAAAAGCAGCTGAAGCAGGCCGAAGCCAGGGATGGCAAGGCCGGCATGGTCGAGGAAGTGGTCGGTCCCGATCACGTCGCCCATATCGTCTCGCGCTGGACGGGGATCCCGGTCGACAAGATGCTGGAAGGCGAGCGCGACAAGCTGTTGCGCATGGAAGACGAGGTCGGCAAGCGCGTCGTCGGCCAGGGCGAGGCGGTGCAGGCAGTGTCGAAAGCCGTGCGCCGTGCGCGCGCCGGCCTTCAGGACCCGAACCGGCCGCTCGGCTCGTTCATGTTCCTCGGACCGACGGGCGTCGGCAAGACCGAATTGACCAAGGCGCTGGCCAGCTTCCTGTTCGACGACGAGAGCGCCATGGTGCGCATCGACATGTCGGAGTTCATGGAGAAGCACTCGGTCGCCCGGCTGATCGGCGCGCCTCCCGGCTATGTCGGCTATGAGGAAGGCGGCGCGCTGACCGAAGCGGTGCGGCGCCGGCCCTATCAGGTCGTGCTGTTCGACGAGATCGAGAAGGCGCATCCTGATGTCTTCAACGTGCTGCTGCAGGTGCTCGACGACGGCCGGCTGACCGATGGGCAGGGCCGCACGGTCGATTTCCGCAACACGCTGATCATCATGACATCGAACCTCGGCGGCGAATATCTGGTCAATCTCGGCGAGGACCAGGATGTCGACGTCGTGCGCGACGAGGTGATGAATGTCGTCAGGGCTTCGTTCCGGCCGGAATTCCTCAACCGCATCGACGAGGTAATCCTGTTCCACCGGCTGCGCCGCCAGGATATGGGTCGTATCGTCGAGATACAGCTCAAGCGCCTGGAAAACCTGCTTGTCGACCGCAAGATCGCGCTTTCGCTCGATCAGGAGGCGATCGACTGGCTGGCGGCCAAGGGTTACGACCCGGCCTATGGCGCGCGGCCGCTGAAGCGGGTGATGCAGAAGGAATTGCAGGACCCCCTGGCGGAAAAGATCCTGCTCGGCGAGATCCTCGACGGCTCAACCGTCAAGGTCACCGCCGGCTCCGACCGCTTGAACTTCCGCTCGAAGCCCGCGGTCGTGGCAACCGAGGCAGCCGCCTGAGCTCAAGCCAAGAGCCTGTTCCATCCCGATCGAATCGGGATGGAATTCCTGTCTTCAATCTCGACCATGATCCTTTCCGAAAAACCGGCATACCCTTTTGTTACGCCGGCCTTCGGTTCATGGTCCAACATCACTGGCGGGGCGCAGATGACGCTGGACGACTATAACAGCTTCTGCGCCTCGCTGCCTTCGGCGACCCATGTCGTGCAGTGGGGCGGCGCCCATGTCTGGAAGGTCGGCGGCAAGGTCTTCGCGATCGGCGGCTGGAGTGAGGGCAAGGAGCCGTTCGTTACCTTCAAATGCTCCGACATCGCCTATGACGTGCTGAGGGAGCAGCCGGGCCTTCGGCCCGCGCCCTATCTTGCCTCACGCGGCATGAAATGGATCCAGCGCCAGACCGGCGAAAGCATGGATGATGGCGCGCTGAAGGATTACCTGCGCGAAAGCCACCGTCTTGTCGTGCTGAAGCTGACGAAGCAGGCGCGCAAGGAATTGGGACTCGCTGCCGGTTAATCGGTCAGAAATCCGCCATCTTCATGCCCGGTTCATATTGGAACCTTATCGTTGGCAACTGATTTGCTGGCGAAGGGGTTCGCCTACCACATCGGCCCGAAATCGAGTTTTGATTTTCGCAAAGCACGATGCGGAGATTTAAAGCGTTAGAGCGTCCTTTGCGCGTCGAAAAAGACGCGCGGCGCTTTGAAGAGACAATGCCGGCGGCGGCAATTACGGACCGGAGAATTTGGCCATCATGTTGCGCACCATCTTCACCCTTTCAGCGCTTGCTGCCGGGCTGCTGGCGTCGAATGCGATGGCCTCGCCAATAGTGGATACCGCGCCACGGGTGGTTCGTGCCGCCAATGGCGGCGGCATTCTTGTCGCCCAGAACGGCAATCTCGATATCTACTACGATGCCAGGGGAAACCGCGTCATCGTCGATGCGGAGACCGGCAAGGTCATCGCCATCCAGCCGCCGCAGACCAGGCTCGACCGCCGCGCCTTGCGCCGCGAGCGCTTGCGCAATCTCGGACCGGTCGAGGACGACCGCTATTATCTCGACGACCCGCAGGACATGGCGCGCTACCGCCGCAGGCAGTTGGAAGACGAGGGCAGGATCATCGTGCCGCCGGCCGACGACTACGATCTTAATGGCGACAATTCGGTGGAAGCCTTCCCCGAAGCGCCACGGGATGACGGCTACGGCAACGGTTATCCGGAGGCAGCGCAGCCGGTAAAGCCGCGCACCATCGAGCGCCAGCCGCTCAACGAGGCCTCGATCGAGCCGGTCGAGCCGACGGTGCCGAACGAGCAGGCGGCCTTACCGCCAGACACAGCCCCGCCGCCAAGCACTGGCGGCAAGACGGCGGTCGACCCGTCGCTTGCGCTCGGCGCCCGCGAGGACGTGGCGGCACTGCAGGTGCTGCTCGACCGTGCCGGTGCATCGCCCGGCGTCATCGACGGACGCTTCGGCTCGAATGTCGACAAGGCACTCGCCGCCTATAATGAGATCACCGGCAGCAATCTGAAATCGACCGACGCAATCGGCATCCAGGCGGCCCTGGCGCAATCCGGCGGCGATGCCTTCGCCTCCTATACGATCACGCCCGAGGATGCGGCCGGTCCCTATGTCGCCTCGATACCGGAGGACTACAGCCAAAAGGCCCAGCTCGATCGGATGGGCTACACGTCGGTACCCGAAGCGCTGGCCGAGCGCTTTCATATGGATGAAACCTATCTGAACAAGCTCAATCCGGACGCCAATTTCAATCGTCCGGGCACCATCATCAAGGTCGCCAATTTCGGCAGGCTGGTGGCGACGCCGGTGGCGCGCATCATCGCCGACAAGTCCAATAAGCAGGTCCGCGCCTATGATGCGGCGGGCAAGCTGGTCGCAGCCTATCCGGCGACTATCGGCTCGTCCGACACGCCGTCGCCGTCCGGCACGCATGCGGTGTCGCGTGTCGCATTGGACCCGAACTACACCTACAACCCGAACATCAATTTCAAGCAGGGCGAAAACGACAGGATCCTGACCATCCCGCCGGGGCCGAACGGCCCGGTCGGCTCGGTCTGGATTGCGCTGGACAAGCCGACCTACGGCATTCACGGCACGCCGGATCCGTCCAAGATCGGCAAGACCGAAAGCCATGGCTGCGTGCGGCTGACCAATTGGGACGCGCGCGAGCTTGCCAAGATCGTGACGCCCGGCGTTATCGTGGAGTTCGTCGACTAAAGCGCAACGCCTTCGCCCGAATCACCCGATGACCTTGCGCAGCAGTGGCGCGCGCAGCGCTGCGGCATAGATCAGCTGCACCACCAGGATGAAGCCGACGCTGAGCAACGGGCTGATCAGGCAGAGTGCAGCGCCGACGGCCCACAGGATCTGTGCCTTGACGATGCGCAGATAGACCGTTCGGGTGGTCTCCGCGTCGACACCTTCGGCCAGAAATCCGTTTTTGTCCGCGTAGCGCCAACTGGCGAGCAGCGTCAGTCCGAGCATCAAAAGATTGAACCAGTAGACGAGCACCGCAGTCCTGAATTCGAGGAAGTCGGCGAGAAGGTCGGTCGAGAACGGCAGCAAGGCGATGAAGCCGAGGAAACAGAGGTTCAGCGTGGCAAGCCGCCGGTCGGATTTTGCAATCAGCCCGTGTTGCGCCTGCTGGCCGAACCAGAAGATGGTCAGCGTCAGGAAGCTGAGCGCATAGGTCAGGAAGCGCGGCGCCAGTGCTGTGATCGCTGTGATCAACTCGCGTTCGGAATGCACCGTTTCATGCGCCGGCACCCTGATCTCGAGAACGATCAGGGTGAGCGCGATGGCGAACACGCCGTCGGTGATGCCGACGACGCGCCCGCGTCCTTCCGCCGAGGGTTCGAGCGGTCGTTTCATGCGGTATTTCCCCCTTGCCGGTAGCGCTGCGAGAAGCTTAGCACGGCACTTGCCGTTTGCACCCTGAGCGGCGTGATCCTGCCTGTGTGGCCAGGTTGGGCCTGGTTTCAACGAGAACAGCGTGCTGGCCGGTTGTCGCCGGCGCGCCGGCGATCTAGGTAAGGCGGCATGCACACGCCAACCAAAGTCGGTACCGGCGCCGTTCCCCTGACCGGCTCACTTCCCGCCGATACGTTCTGTCCGCAGGCGCAGCGGCGGTTCGTGCTGATCGCCGCGATCCTGGCTTCTGCGCTCGGCTTCATCGACGGGTCGGTCCTAGCCATTGCGACGCCGGCGATCCGCGTCGACCTCGGCGCCAGCCTCGCCGAGGCACAATGGATTTCCAATGCCTACGCATTGACACTCTCAGCCCTCATTCTCGTCGGCGGCGCCGCCGGCGATCGCTTCGGCCTGCGCCACTCCTTCGTCGCCGGCATCGTCCTGTTCATTGCCGCCTCGCTTGCCTGCGCGCTGGCGCCTAACCCGACGGTGCTTATTGCGTTTCGGGCTATCCAGGGTGTCGGAGCGGCCATCATGGTGCCGGGCAGCCTGGCCATTATCGCCAAAGCCTATCCGAAAAAGGAACGCGGCCGGGCGATCGGCATCTGGGCCGCAGCATCAGCACTGACGACGGCGCTCGGCCCGGTGCTGGGCGGCTTCGTGCTGTCGGCGTTCGGCGACGGCATCTGGCGGGCGATCTTCGCCATCAATCTGCCGCTCGGCCTTATCTCGGTCTATCTTCTGCTGGCCAAGGTCCCTGCCGACGCGCCGGCGGAAAAGCGCGGCCTCGATCTCGGCGGCGCTGCACTCGCCATATTGGCGTTCGGAGCTCTCGCTTACGGTCTGACCTCGATGAGCGGCGACGGGGAGGGGCTGATGTCCGGCCCGAGTATTGCCGCCGGTGCGGTTTTGCTCGTCGTGTTCATCGTCTTCGAGCGCCGGCGGCGCGAGCCGATGATCGAGCTGTCGTTGTTTCGAATCGGCGCGTTCGCGGGCGCCAATGTGGCGACCTTCTTCCTTTATTTCGCGCTGTCGGCCAATCTGTTCTATCTGCCGATGCTCATGATCGCCGGATGGGGGCTGAGCGCGGCCGAGGTCGGTTTCATCTTCCTGCCGCTTTCGGCATTGATCGCAGTGTTGTCCGGACCGGTCGGCCAGTGGTCCGACCGCATCGGGCCTCGCTTTCCGATCGCCAGCGGCAGTCTGGTTGTGGCTCTTGCCTTTGCCGGACTTGCCCTGCTGGCCTATTGGGGCATCCACAATTTCTGGATCGGGGTATTCCCGCTGATGGCTCTGATGGGGTTCGGCATGGCGCTGGTGGTATCGCCGCTGTCGACCGCCGTCATGACGGCGGTCGAGGACAAGGATACGGGTGCGGCCTCGGGCATCAACAACGCCGTCTCGCGCATCGGCGGCCTGATTGCCGTGGCGGCGATGGGATCGCTGGCGGCCTGGGTCTATGCTGGCGTGCTCGGCACCGCTGCCGGCTCCGGCATTCCGGGTTTCGGCGAACCGCCGCCAGCCGGCCTGGCGCCCGGCCTCGATACGGCACGACTTGCCGCCAGCGACGCGGCATTCGCCGCCGTTGCCGCGGTGACCGCGCTGCTTTGCCTGTTTTCGGCAATCACCGCGTGGACGACGGTTTCCGGCGAGCGGCTGCCATGGGCGCGCGACACGGCGAATCAGCAGGGCTGACGACGAAAAACGTCGGCTCAGCCTTCGATCTTGGCGCTCGCGACCTTCAACTGATTGCTGTCTTCCTGCTTGAGCAGGTCGTCGATGCGTTCGCGCTCGCGCTTGAAGGCGACGAGGTCGTCGCCCTTCAGCGTCTTACCGACCGGTAGGCGGACGCGCATCGAATCGACCTTTGTGCCGTTGACGATCAGTTCGTAATGAAGATGCGGACCGGTGGAGAGGCCGGTTGAGCCGAGATAGCCGATAACCTGACCCTGGCGAACGCGAACACCCGGCTCGATGCCTTTGGCAAAGGCGCTCTGGTGATTGTAGGACGTCTCGTAGCCATTGGCGTGACGCAAGATGATCTGCTTGCCATAGCCGCCGGCCCAGCCGGCCTTTTCGACGACGCCGTTGCCCGCGGCAATGATCGGCGATCCCACGGGAGCTGCCCAGTCGGTGCCGGTGTGCATTTTCACATACCCCAAAATGGGGTGACGCCTGGCACCGAACCCGGACGTAAACCGGCCATTGGGCAAGGGATTGCGCAGCAGAAACTGCTCGGCGCTGCTGCCGTTTTCGTCGAAGTAGTCGGTGCTGCCGTCCTGCA